>JBDNIP010000664.1:0-1625 GCA_041688245.1 Algoriphagus sp. | reverse complement strand
TAATTGGTAGGCTACCTGTTCTTACACATTTAGATCCTTTAGATAAGGATACGCTCCGGTTAATTCTCACTGAACCAAAAAATGCACTGGTAAAACAGTATGCTAAACTCATGAAAATGGAAGACGTGACCCTGACCTTTGAGCAAAGTGGAATAGACTTCATCGTGGAAAAAGCTGTAGAATATAACTTGGGTGCCAGAGGTTTAAGATCAATTTGTGAAGCAATCATTACTGATGCTATGTATGAACTGCCGTCCGATAATTCTATTAAAAAGCTGGTTATTGACGGAGACTATGCAAGGAGTAAATTTGATAAATCAAAGTTCAAACGACTTCAAGTTGCCTAACTAGACAAACCCTGATCTCATCGATCAGGGTTTATTTTTGAAAAGTATTCAGAATCAATTTTGCCGTATTTTTTGAAGCGCTTTCATTGCCTAATCGCTCCTGAATTAAGTCGTAACTCTGATAAATGGCAACTTTTACCACTTGATTTGAGAGGATTCTAGTAAGCTCAACGCGCAGATTTTCTATAGAAAAATCATTTTGAATCAGTTCTTTTACTACTTCTTTATCTGCAATAAGGTTGACAAGTGATATGAAAGGAACTCGGATCAGATTTTTTGCAATGATATATGAAATTGGGCTTGTCCGGTATACTACAACTTGCGGCACTCGAAATAGGGCAGTCTCTAACGTAGCGGTACCGGATGTCACTACGGCGGCCAAAGCATGAGTAAGCAAATCGTATGTTTGATTGAAAATAACCCGAATACCAGCAGTTTTTGCTGCTAGGTAAAGATTAGAATCTAGATTTTCGACTCCCGCAATAACGAATTGAAATTGCGAGTATTCTTTGACCAACTCTAGCATAGGCTCTAGCATCGCTTTGAGCTCTTGTGCTCTACTTCCTGGAAGCAATGCAATTATGGGCTTGTAGCTCAGCTCATTTTTTTGAAGGAAAAACTTATGCGGTGTAAATTTTTTGATTTCATCCCGAAGCGGGTTTCCTACATAGGTGACATCAAGCCCAAACTTTTTAAAAAAAATAGGTTCAAATGGTAAAATGGAATAAATATGATCAGTAATCGCTTTTAGTTTAATCGCTCTTTTTTGATTCCAAGCCCATATTTTTGGAGGAATATAATAGTGGACAGGAATCCGATTTACTTTTGCAAAGGCTGCAATCCTCATATTAAACCCCCCATAATCTACCAAAATGATTGCTTGGGGCTTAAAGGAGAGTATATCCTGCTTGATCAATTTCAGATATTTTAGGACTTTTCTAAAGCCTAAAACTACCTCTAAAAAGCCCATTAGGGCTACTTCATCGTAGTCTACTGTAAGTTCTACTCCCGCTTGGGAGGAAAAGCTTCCTCCCATCCCCCGAAAAGAGAGTGAAGAATCTAATTCCCCTAAGGCAAGTACCAAGTTAGATGCATGAAGATCCCCTGATCGCTCCCCTGAAATAATATATATTTTTTTTGAATTCAACTTTTGAATTGTTTGAAGTAGCAGTTGACCTCTGTCCAATCAAGCCTATCTAAACTAATAAACAAAAGTAAGTTTTCAACCTACTCCATCTATTCAAATAATCTGTTATGTGTATTCTGGTAAATGCATGT
>JBDNIP010000663.1:0-1800 GCA_041688245.1 Algoriphagus sp. | reverse complement strand
TGGAAGTGAGGGCAGATTGCTTTATAAGAATGTAGGAGAGCAATTCTATTTAGAAGAGGAAGACTTGATGGGGAAACCATTTTTGGTTCAGGATAGCCTTCGAAGTTATGATTGGGAATTGACAGGAAATACCAAGAAAATCGGAGACTATGAAGTTCAGGAAGCCAAATACTCCCGAATCGTGGATAGCAAAAATTTTTCCATGGGAATGGATGAAATGGAATTAACCAAAGACACAATTAATGTGACTGCCTGGTTTGCTCCGCAGATCCCAGTGAGTCATGGCCCAGCAGATTTTTGGGGATTACCGGGATTGATCTTGGAGCTGCAAAAGGAAGGTAGGACCTATATCGCCGATCGAATCATCCTCAACCCAACAGATCCGGTCGCAATCGAAGTGCCTAAGAAAGGACAGAAAATCTCCAGCGAAGAATACAGCACTTTGGCAGATGAGAAAATGAAGGATATGATGAAGCGCTATAATGGTAAACCGGGAGACGGTAATCGAATGGAAATACGGATTAATAATTAGGGATGACCGATGGCCGGTGCCGGATGACCGACTTTATGAGGTTGGAGATTAGAGATTAGAGACCAGAGACTGACATCCGCCAACCGATAACCGCCAACTGTCCGATTAGTCCATTTATATAGTAGAAAACTAAACCAACATAAATGTCTTTTTTAAGGAAATTACTTGTGATCAGCCTCTTTTTGCTGATTTCCATTCCTTCTTTTGCCCAAAATAAATTGCTTATCGGTCAGGTATTGGATACACTAAATCAGCCAATTCCCTATGCCAACGTAATTGCAATTAATCAGACTACGCAGAAAATCGGTGGCTTTGGAATCTCCGATGTGTCGGGAAGATTTAAAATCTCTTTGACAACCGGGTCTGAATATTTGCTTCGGGTTTCGTTTGTAGGCTTTAAACAATTTGAGCGGGTAATCAACGAATGGTCTCCAGATGAGCGGATGCAGATTATTCTGTCACAAGATGAAACCATGCTGGATCAGGTAGAGGTCGTTTATGAATTGCCGATTACCATGAAAGGTGATACGCTGACCTATAAGACGGATGCTTTTACAACTGGGACGGAGCGGAAATTGAAGGATGTCTTGGAAAAGCTGCCAGGCTTTGAGGTGGATGATAATGGGGAAGTGAAAGTTCAGGGAATAAAAGTGGATAAAGTCATGGTAGATGGCAAGCCATTCTTTGATGGCGATACCAAATTGGCCACCAAGAATCTTCCGGCAAATGCTGTAGATCGGGTTCAGGTTTTGAAAAACTTTAATGAAGTGTCTCCAACTCGAGGATTGGATAACAATGAGACTTTAGCCTTGAATATTCAATTGAAAGAGGGAAAGAAGAATCTGGTATTCGGAGATCTTTCTGCAGGCGCTGGACCAAAAGAACGCTATCTCGGACATGCAAATGCCTTCTATTATGCAACGAAGCTCAATCTCAATTTGATCGCAGATGCTAATAATGTAGGAGAGTTAGCATTTACCCTTCAGGATTATTTTCGATTTAGTGGAGGTTTGTCAGGGCTCGGAAGTCGTACAGGATCGACGGTAAGTATGGGCGGTGATGACATGGGGATTCCCATGGCCCAACGAAATAATGCTCGAGATTTAGCGACCAAACTCACAGCTTTGAATTTGAATTACTCCCCGAGTGCCAAATGGCGTCATACTGGATTTGCTATTGGGGCTACCTCCAAGAACCAACTTGGAAGCTCCTCTCAACGAACTTATTTGAGTTCTGAAATCACTAATCAGGAACTTCTTACTTCAGCC
>JBDNIP010000662.1:0-2275 GCA_041688245.1 Algoriphagus sp. | reverse complement strand
CCTTGCTGTTCGAGATTTGTAATCTCGAACCTCGATCTAGGGATTTGCAATCCCAAAATGTTCGACGGCTTCACCGTCGTGGGAATCTCCCTCTATCTCTTTAACCCAGTATTGCATACGGGACTACGACGCGGCGCACAAGTATTCATGGTTTTGACCACTTCTTGGTCTTAAAAATGGAAAAAGAGGTCTTATTGAATTACTCAAATCAATGATCCTGAAAGGCCTATCCCGTTTTTTCAGGAGATCAAACCATGAATAATGGGACCATAGTTTGAGGAATACAACACCTGATACCGAAGGGATCAAACTACAAATTATCTAAATTTCCCAGCGTCCACAGCCAAATCGGTAAGGTAAGATTTTTTAAATTAAATATACATTTTGTATACTTTACGTGTATATTTACGTACCTGATAGGAATGCATGATGGATGTTAAAATTGTAGCCACAGAAAGCAGAAAAATCGTCAGAGCCAGCATCCGCAGGGCAAATGAATCTGATATTCAACTACCCTCCCTGAACGAAGGCTGGAGGTTTAATTTTCGGAAGCATTCCAAAAAAAAACAATTCCAAACCTACGTTCTAACTCGAATCGAAACACCGGATATCGTTGAAGGATGTCTAATTTTCGAAATGAGAGGCGAAATCGAGCCGTATATGGCCTATGTAGAGATCGCACCAAAGAACAGAGGAATCAATGGGGAATACGATAAAGTTGCTGGATGTCTCATAGCCTATGCTTGCAGACTCAGTTTTGTGAACGGAAAAGGAGATTATCATGGATGGCTTGCTTTTGACGTTTTAGAAGAATCAAAAGCGGACGAAATCAGGTTGATGTCCATTTATTCATCCAAATATAAGGCTCTGAGATTCGGTGAGTCCACCACGATGGTCATATCACCTGAGGGAGGCGAATTATTAATTGAGGAATTTTTAACTTAATAAAGTTATGGAAAATCAAGAATTGCTAGTAAATGACATTTGGAACACTAAGAAAAAGGAGGATTTAAAAAAATTCATTTCAACCCAATCCCAAAAACAATCAAAGGAAAGATTGTTACACAATCGCCTACTTTCTATTCAATACAAGTTAGAAGATTATATAAATGAGAACGCTGTAGATAAGCAAGAATTAAGAATTTTAGATTTTGTGAAGATGTATTTGAAAGCGCTCAACATTACTAAAAACAGTTTGGCTCAGTACTTTGAAATGGAGCCCAGCAATCTACATAAGTATTTGACAGGCGAAAGAAGGATGAATGCCGAACTTGCAATGAAGCTAAGCAGCTTTTCTCATACCAAGCCGGAGTATTGGTTTTCAATTCAGATAAAAAACGAACTCATAAAGCTTAGACAAGAGAAAAGTAATTTAGACGAATACAAAAGGTTCGATTATAAAAATTTAGTGGAGATTTAAAATCAGATCTGCTCAGTTGGATTATTCAGATCATTCAGTTGGCGCTTTGTACATCCGAATACTAGCCAAGAGCAAAACCCCTTCTTGCCTGCGCTTGTCCATAAATCTTACTTATCATCCACCCTCAACTCTCAAACCATCCGCAATGAACCACTCAGACTCAATCATCAACTCCATCAAGGATACATCAGGAGATCTCAACTGGCAAGAATTGCTGGAAAGCGTCATTACTGCCTTTGACTGTACCGCCGGAACTATCCATACGTTTGACCAAACCACCAATCTATTGATGCTTCAGTCTCAAAAAGGAATTCCTGACTTCCTGTTGCCAAAAATGTCTTCCATTCCCATCGGAAAGGGAATGGCCGGAATCGCAGCTGAGCGGAAGACTCCGGTAGAAATGTGCAATCTGCAGACCGACGATTCCGGAGTAGCCCGTCCAGCTGCAAAGGAAACCAAAGTGGAAGGATCCATCGCCGTCCCTATGCTATTGGAAGGAAAACTGTATGGAACCCTGGGCATCGCCAAGCCGGTACCCTATGATTTCACCAAGGCGGAAAGTGATGCATTGTTGAAAATTGGGGAGGAGATCGCTAAAAGTATTAAGTCCTAAGTGATACCATGGTAGTAGTATTTGAAGACCACACCAGGCCTGTGTCCTGACAAATTGGAAGTGATATGGATTTAGTGGTTTGTGAGATACAGACCCTGTTAAAGATAAATCGAGCGCAGCTTCTGGAGAAGCTGCACAACTAAAAAGCTATCATGGAATATTTTTTTGAATCTACTAGTTAGTGCCAGAACGGAAACTCCTGATTTTTTCAAAAAAGACTAATTTTTAGATTTTTTCAATTT
>JBDNIP010000661.1:0-5191 GCA_041688245.1 Algoriphagus sp. | reverse complement strand
TTGTCTTCAGGGGATGGATACTGCCGGGAAGGATAGTTTGATTCGTGAGGTTTTCAAAGAATTTAATCCAAGAGCTGTGGTGGCTCACAGTTTCAAGACTCCGTCTGATCGGGAACTTGAGCACGACTACCCTTGGAGACACTAGCTTGCTTTGCCTGAGCATGGTAAATATGGAGTTTTCAACCGAACCCATCATGAAAATGTATTGGTGGCAGGAGTGCATCCTGAGTATATTTTTGGGGAAAATATTCCAGGGAGTGAAAAGGTAGAAGATATTACCCCTAAAATTTTGGGAAAATAGATTTGAGCAGATCATCAATTTTGAAAAACATATTCAGCAGAATGGAACAGTTATTTTGAAATTTTACCTTCACTTAAGCAGGGAAGAGCAGCGAAAATGGTTGCTTAGAAGGTTAGACGAGCCGAAGCATAATTGGAGATTTTCCCCGGGGGATCTTAAAGAACGTAGTCATTGGGAAGAATATCAGATTTACTATGAACAAACCATCAATTGAACATCGAAACCTAATGCCCCTTGGTAGATCATTCCCTCGGATAATAAGGAGACAGCTCCTGTCTTGGTAGCCAAAACCATATTGGAGGAGATGAATAAGCTGAATGACATAAAAAATCCAGAGCTAGATCATAAAGTAAAAGAGAATATGGATTTCTATCGAGCTCAATTGAAAGAAGAGAAGTGATTGTGAGTTGAATTGAAAATAAATCTTACAAATTTCTTTTAAAAGAGCGGTATTCTTCTGCTAAATTGATTTAACCAATGCTCGGTATTTTTCAGTTAAGACCTGGTTTAATTCTTCACCTTCATCAGCATTGGAGCTAGAAAAGAGTTCAGGTTTTATTCCCCTGTCCAGCAGATTTTGAGCAGACTGAACCATAATAGCTTGGAGAAGTGCTGCCCCGATGACCGTTGAAGTAGCTCCGACTTTGGTATTTAATCCTTTTAATGCAATACCTGCATCACCGATTTCTCCAAAATTATCCAAATAGAGGTCACAGATTTCATACAATTTCAAGCCCGACGAGTGTCTCGAACTTACAGCTTTGCTATGTTTGATATTGGTAATGCAGATTACTTTAGCTCCCGCAGCTTTTGCAAGCTGAGCCATTTCAATGGATACTGAGTTTCTCCCGGAATTTGAACTGATGAGGAATACATCTGCTGAGCTTATCCTGTATTCAGATAAAAGTTTTGCAGCATATCCTTCGATTCGCTCTACTTCCGTACTTTTTGAGGCATTTTCATGAAGCATCAGGGCTGGGTCAAGAATAGGAATAACTCTGGCAAAACCTCCCGCCCGATAAAAAATCTCCTCGGCAAGCAGATGTGAATGCCCAGTCCCTGTCGTATAAATCCAACCTTCAGCTTCTAGTGAGTCTGCTACCCAATTAGAGGCCGTTTGAATTTTTGATTTTTGACCAAAAGCAGCAATCAGCTTATCTGAAATAGCTTGCGAATAGCTTTCAAAAGCTTCCATCTCGTTAATTAAGTAGGATTTCATCCACAAATACCCAGCCTTTAGATCCAGAGGAAGGATGCCATTTTGGTAGCGATTTTACTGGGTTTAGCTTGATGCGGAGCGATTCATATCCACCGACCGAAAGATCATAATTGAGAAATCTTGATCTTGGTAAATCAACCTTTTTGGATTGTGCCGGGATATTGCTCACTATAGTTTTCCAACTCCCATTTTTAAGTCCTTTGATTTCTACTGAAGCAGGGGGGAATATGTGGGCGCCTTCATGATATAGCATTCCGATAACTAACTCTGAGTAATCTGCATCAGGATCCAATTTCATCTCCAATTCCATCGCTTCATCTTGGAAGCCGAGCCATTCACCAGTTGTGTGATTATTTTGTCCTTTGATCTGATCGAAAAGTGTTTCCACTCCTTTACCCCTGTATTGTTTATTGGGTTTGCTTAGAAGTTGATAATTAGTTGGAGTCAGACCGGATTTTAAGAACTGAAAATTAGCTTCTGGTGATCCAATCCAATCTTTTGCAAACACTTTGGCTCTAATTGTCCCTGTTTTTCTGAACCAAATTGGTTCAGAATACTCTGGACTAGTCAAGCTATCGGGCTCTGATCCATCTAATGTATATCGGATGTCCACAGTTTTGATGGGATGAGAAATCACTATTTCCATGCTGTCGCGAAACATCATTTTATCAAAAGTTATCTCAGGAGAATTTAGAGGGAAAATGGCTTCGCTTCCTTCAAAGCCAAAATCAATGGTTGTATTTGGTAGTTTTGATTGTATAGTCTTTTTCTGAGTATCCGACAGGCTAGGAGTCCAGAGGTAAAGATTGATCAAAGTCTTCATTTTTGAAATGGCTTGAACACCCGTTTTATCAATTGGATTTCCTGAAATAGCCAGAGACTTCAGATTTTCCATTGAGGATAGCAGTTGGATTTGTTTGGAGTCCAAATCGGTGAAATTTACCTGAATTTCTTCTAAGTGTGCCATTTCCTTCAGTACCGATAGGTCAACTCCAGCAAGCGGCATTTTATTTAGGTTCAATTTGACTACCTGATCTTTCACTTTTCTCAGCTCTCCCAGTGAATTTGGGTCAAAGGCAGCAATACTAAAATAGGATACCTCCAAGGCTGGAGACCCTGGATAAATAGCATCTACCGTTCTAAAAAAATTATTTAGTGAGTTGACATCTGAAGCATCAGCTGCTTCGAAATTATAGGTTTTTTTCGCTTCAAACTTGTTGGAAGCTAGGATAAAGAGTTTGTTTTCTGGATCAATTTCCTTCAATTTTTGATTAAATGAGGCTCCATTTGCTACCCATTCTCTCAAAATGACCAATTCATCTTCGGATAATTGCGCTTTATTTTTTGGAGGCATATGCTTTTTCTCATCCATCGGTAATCCGATTCGCTGAATCATATGTGAGTTTTCGAAATCTCCTGCCAGTACGAATGGACCGGATTTTCCCCCCTTTTTTAAGCCTTCAATAAGATCCATTCGAAGTTCGCCTTTGATTTTCCCTTCTTTGTGGCAGCTGATACATTTACTTTCTAAGATCGGCAGCACCAAATCATTGAATACTTCTGCCTCGGCTAAAGATGGAATTTTGCTTTCTTTCTCCTGCATGGGAGCTAGTAGAAAATCCTCACCGTGGGTGATACTTGCACCCCAGTGCCCAGTTAGCATTATTCCTACGGCTAAGATCAAACTGCCTGGTTTCAACAATGATCTGGATAGATGTCTGAAGAAATAGATGGTAATACAAAGGTAGAAAATACCTATTCCAGACCATTGGTGCCAAAAAATCACATCTTTATCATAATCTTCATTTACCAAAATCAAACCAGCAATGACCGTTAACCCTGCGAAATTACATCCAGCCAACAGCGTTAATTCGAAGATTGACCTGACGTCTGGTTTTTGGTCTAATCCTGGGATCCATACAAACAAAAGCCCCAAAAGAAGCAAAACAATAGGAAAGTGTAATAGAAGTGGATGACTTCTGCCAATGACTTGAATCCAGTTAGGGAGTAAAATCAGGTCCGAGCCAATCGCTAACACTAGCACTAAGCCCATCCAGACAAAAAGTGTATTCTCCAGGAGAGTTTTGATCGAGGAAGTTCTCAGCATAGTATCTTAAGCGATGATATCTTTTACCACTTTACCGGACACGTCAGTTAATCGATACCGTCTTCCAAGATGCTTGTAAGTCATTCGCTCATGGTCAATTCCCATCAGGTTCATCACGGTAGCTTGAAAGTCATGGACATGGACAGGATTCTCTGCGATATTATAGCCAAATTCGTCTGTTTCACCATAGACCATTCCTGACTTGACTCCACCGCCTGCCATCCAAATAGAGAAAGCGCGAGGATGATGATCACGTCCGTAATTATCAGCCAGAATCTTCCCTTGACAGTAATTTGTTCTTCCAAATTCACCACCCCAAATCACCAATGTTTCATCCAGTAATCCACGCTGCTTTAAATCAGTAATCAAAGCCGCAGACGCTTGATCCACATCTTTGGCCTGGAGTGCCATTTCACTTGGAAGATTCCCATGCTGATCCCATCCCTGATGATAAAGCTGAACGAATCTGACGCCACTTTCTGTAAGTTTTCGTGCTAAAAGACAATTGGCGGCATAGGTTCCTGGTACAAGACAGTCCGGTCCGTAAAGTTTGATAATACTGTCAGGTTCTTTAGACACATCGGTCATTTCAGGTACCGCCGTCTGCATCCTGAAAGCCATTTCATATTGCTGAATTTTTGCAGTAATTTCTGGGTCATTGAACTCTTTATAGTTCAAATCATTCATTGAGGCGATTTGGTCAAGCATTTTACGACGCTCGTCACGGTTCATTTTTTCGGGGTCTTTCAAGTAAAGAACAGGATCTTCAGAATTGGAAAACTGAACACCTTGATGTGTGGCATCTAGGAATCCATTGCTCCAAAGCTTGGAATAAACTCCTTGTCCATTTCCACTTCCTCTACTCAGTAATACGCAAAAGGCAGGAAGATTACTGTTTTCACTGCCTAATCCATAACTCAGCCAGCTCCCCATACTGGGACGGTTCCCTACTTGTGCTCCTGTTTGAAAAAAAGTCAAGGCAGGATCATGATTAATTGCCTCTGTATGCATGGATTTTACGATACAGATATCATCCACTATTTTGGCTGTGTGAGGAAATATTTCCGAAATCCAAGCTCTGGATTGTCCGTATTGGTTAAACTTAAAGTAGGAGCCAACTAGTGGGAATGAAGTTTGACCTGCGGTCATTCCTGTCAATCGTTGATCTCCACGGATAGAGTTAGGCAGTTCCTGCCCACTATTTTCATTGAGCAATGGCTTGTAATCAAAGGATTCCAATTGACTGGGTGCGCCATTTTGGAACAGATAAATTACCCGTTTAGCTTTTGGAGCAAAATGGGGTAGGGCATCCATAATTGCATCTTCCGCTCCAGCTTTGCCAGAAAATAAGTCTGGAATCAATAAAGAACCCAATGCGGCACTTCCCACTCCCAAACTTAATCGAGAGAGAAATTTTCTTCTGTTGAAATTCAACCCATGTTCAAATTCTTCCTTCTCCATCTTATATTTTTGTAATGGTTTCTTCCAGATTGTAAATGCTAACTAGCACCTGCATCAAAGCAGCTGGCTCAGCGCGAATCGATTTGGGATTCAGCGGATATTC
>JBDNIP010000660.1:0-1728 GCA_041688245.1 Algoriphagus sp. | reverse complement strand
TGTTTTGCAATCTCAAATCAAAGCTTTCAGAATTCTAATTTATCATTGAGGTTCAATTCAATGTCGTACCCCGATAGCTATCGGGGCGTAATTCGTAAATCACAATTTCGTCTCCACCCAGTCCCTAGCATTCACAAAAGCCTCCAACCATGGCGTAAAGTCATCTTTGCGATCTGCAGGATAGTGTGCCCAGTTCCATGGCTTTAGGCTTCGCTCGATATGTGGCATAAGCGCCAAGTGACGTCCGTCTGCTGATGCAATGCCTGCGGTAGCGTGATCGGAACCGTTGGGATTGCCGGGATAGGCCTCGTAGCTGTATTTCATGGAGAAATTGTACTGACTAGACAGCATTGGCAATTGGAACTTACCCTCGCCATGTGCTATCCATACGCCAAGGCGCTGACCTGAGAGCGAACTTAGCATCACGGAGTTATTTTCAGGAATAGTCACGTTTACAAAAGCCGACTCAAACTTATGACTGGCATTGTGTAGCATTTTTGTTTTTTGAGGATGATTTGGGTTGATCAAATCTAATTCGATCATCAGTTGACATCCATTACAGACTCCCAAACTCAAGGTGTCTTCTCGTGCATAAAAGTTATCCAAAGCCTGCTTTGCTCTTGGATTGTAGAGAAATGCTCCTGCCCAGCCTTTTGCCGAACCCAGCACGTCGGAATTGGAGAATCCACCCACAAAGACGATCATCTGCACATCTTCAAGATTTTCCCGACCTGTGATCAAGTCCGTCATGTGGACGTCTTTCACCTCAAAACCCGCCAACCAAAGTGAATAGGCCATTTCACGGTCACCGTTCACACCTTTCTCTCGAATGATTGCAGCTTTGGCTTTACCTTTTTCAGTACGGAATGGATCAAGTCCAGCAGTTTCGAAATTGCCTTTCCAGCCTTCCGCAAATGAATAGGAGAGGGGCTGGTTTTTATAATTATCAAATCGGTCTTTGGCGAGTGCTTCACCACTTTGCTTGCGGTCCAATAGGTAAGAAGAGTTATACCAAACGTCCCGCATTTCAGCCACAGGGAGGATTAAGTTTTTCCCTTCGAAATTCAATTTGCCGGAAGCATTCACTGTTGCCAGCTCCACATAATCTACATCTGCCTCGGCCAATAGACTTTCTACGGCATTGTCATCTTCCACCTGAATCAGGATTCCCGGATTCTCTGCGAAAAGTGTTTTGACCAAATCGGTCTCTTCCAATCGATCCAATTTGACATCCAAGCCGATTTGAGTAGATGGAAAGCACATTTCCAGTAAGGCCGTCACTAGCCCTCCGGAAGAAATATCATGTCCGGAAAGGACCCAAGTCTGGTCGATCAGATCTTGGACAGCCATAAATGCTTGCCCAAAATAGGCAGTGTCTTTGACGTCAGGAGTTTCAGTACCGACTTTATTCAAAGTCTGGTAAAAGCTCGATCCGGCCAGTTTGAAATTGTCTTTGGAAAAATCGATGTACAAGATTTTACTGCCGAATACCGGTTTCAAGGCAGTTTTTACTGTCTTTTTCACATCACTGCACTCCCCTACGGTGGATATGATCACCGTACCCGGCGCGTAAACCACTTTTACGTCAGGATATTTCTGCGTCATGGAGAGCGAATCTTTTCCCGTTGGGATATTCACTCCGAGTTCTATGGCAAATTTGGAAACGGCTGCTACCGCTCGATACAAACGATCATTTTCACCTTCGTTTTTTGCAGGCCACATCCAGTT
>JBDNIP010000659.1:0-3956 GCA_041688245.1 Algoriphagus sp. | reverse complement strand
CTTTACACCTGAATTTCTGGCATTGATGGCTAAAACGAATACTTCTCGGTCTCCGATCTTTTTTCCGCCTAGCAGCTCATAATCAAACCATTTTGTGTTGAAATCCCATAACCTAAAAATCATGGAGGGAAAAATCCCATCTGCTACTGCATTTCTTGGATGACCAGTTACGGAGGTTAGAATCCCGTAGTCCGTTTTTTGGATTTGATCAAAAGCTAATTGGTTAAAAGAATTGCCTGAAACATTTTTCCTTTTGGAATGACTTTCCTGATATCCCTCCGAATGCATGTATCCACTTGCTCTGGTGAAACCTTGAATAGTGTCATTTCCCCAAATAAGCTCCCTGTAAAAAACATCTATTTCGTATGGCTGACCATATTGGGTTTTTATTAGATTGTCTCGTGCACGCTCCAAAATTACCTTTGGATCAAAATCCAAAACTATAGCCTGATCCAGCTCGTATTCACTCGGGATCAACTTCACCTGAATGGGAGAGCTCTTTAAATCGCTTACTTTGAGCGTTGTAGATTCAAAACCTATGTGCGAGAACACCACTTCCATGCTGTCTGGTGCATTGGCCGGAAGGCGGAAATTAAACTCTCCATCCAAATTACTGACCGTCCCTTTGCCCAGCTCGGTCACGATGATATTGACAAAGGGGACAGGTTCTGCATTATCTGAACGGATCACTATGCCGCTGACCAGGCTCTGCGAAAAGATGGATAACGGTAAAAAGAAACTAAGTAGAAGTAGAAATATCTTATTCACTTGCTAATTCAGGTTTAATAAATAAAATCCTTGCTTTTCGTTCTGCTCATCAAATAGACCATCTGCGATATATTTTTTGCCGATTTTTCCAAGAATTCTGAAGCGGCCCGGAACCGAAACATCTTCGATCAACACCTTTTGATGATAGATCTGAAGTCTCAGTGGATTGAACGTTTCATCGAGTAAATCGGCGGTATTGCTACCCTGCCTGTAAGTGCGAAAGACCAATTCAGCCTCTTCATCTACATATATATCTTTGTAATACGCCTCGTTCTTTCTAGAATATGAGAAATAAGAGGATTCGAAAGCTACATCTAGCGTTTGAGTTTCTTTGTAATCAATTTTCATCCCTACTCCTCCTGTACCAAAGGAGTCTTTCAGCTCCCAGTTTTGATCGTAAACATAGATGGTTGGGTCAATCTCATGGGTAACGTAAATTAGTCCATTTGTAGCATAATGATAATCCATACGTGCATGAAATGGAACAAAGCCGTATTGCTCATAAGATTCTGGTCGAGTTCCAAAAACCTCCATTACTTCACCGGATATAGGATTTACTTTACCCAAAATCCGACCTTCTTTGTAATAACTACGAGAAATGAAAGCATTGAACATGGGATGCTCCACATCTACCTTAGTTACGAGATGACCATCAGATAATTCTACAGTTTTGGCATTGTAGTTCATCAATTCATACATGCCTATGTATTCGCCTTTTGGATTGTCCAGCATCTCGTCATAGCTCACAGTGTAGACAAACTGGAGAACAGATTTATTTACGAACTCCCAATTGGAATCATATTGAAACAGCGACCAGCCGTGACGAATAACAAAGCCAGCTTTGCTGGGGATCAGCTCCGAGATGCCTTGCAATTCCTCGGGGCCATCAAGCTCCCGTTTGCGGATTCCAAGGGATTCACCCTCGACTGTGAATTCCTCAATAACTCCATAAGCCTGATCTACATAGAAAACAGCGTCCTCCTTCAGATAAAAGGAACCAATCTGAGAAGATCTCTCAGGCTCAACGAATACTGTGTCTATAGAAAATTCAATTCCATTTTCCCTAACATCAGCCTCATTTTTTGCAACAGGGTTACAGGCCACAGAAATGATGAGTATTAGAACCAAATACACGAAATAAGGAACCCGAGGATTCGGGTTCCTGGTTTGACTGAGTACCAATTTAACTTTTGCTTTTACAATCAATTGCTGCATTACACCTTTTTCGAAAAGAGATACAATTTCCTTCACCACATTTGTTATCCTTACAAACTTTAAGCTTTCCTGCTGCTTGTAGTTGGTCACAGTTGCTGTCTACAGCCTTATAGACGTTGAGTCCAAAATTGGCCACCTGAGCATAGCTTCTCCAAGTGTAACATCCTGAGATTGTAGATTGGGACTGAACAGCGCTAGGCAAACTAGTAGCATTCCTATACTCTTGATTTTTTTAAAATTAACGGTTTTTATTTTTGTGAAAAGATAAATTAAAAGTCACTTAGAACATTTGTTAAAAAAGTAAAGAAAGAAAGAAGCAAGTATTTAGTTAAATCATTTTGTGGTTATCCGCTACTTTGCTGGTAGGCTGAGGCGACAAGAGTTAAGTGACACATACTTAATAATTGGGGTTTTCGTTCTTCGGTCTTCCCTGCCTACCGGCAGGCAGGCGTCTTAGCTCCCAATAAGCGAACAAATGACGGCTACTGGCTTCATTGCCGATATTTATAAATTGTTTTTGAAATTAGTTCATTTTAAACCAGAAACTCCACCCGAAACCATAAATTTCATGACATCAGAGCTTTTGACGCCAGGCAGCTGTTTCACTTTCTCTCGAGGTACAAGGAATACATTTCCCGAGACATTGTAGCTGTGAGGAAAATAAACCGCTACCAAGTCTGGCATTCCAATCTCTGACATATCCTCTTGAGTGATAAAGCCCAATCGGGAAAGGTGCTCACTGATCTGCACGATCACCGGTGAGCTAAACTTCTTCTTATCTCCTACAAATGCACCCATCAAATCTTTAATACTGGTATAGATCAGATTGACCAAGGGGATTTTGATCAAGCCTCGCTCCATCCATTCAAAGAAAGGCTTGGCAAAGAAGAGACTAGCCAAGTAACCAAAGAAGGTTATCAAAGCCAGTACTATTAATATTCCTATTCCGGGAATCGGTACTGGAATCAAATTGTCCAAAAAGACAATGGTTTGATAGATAATGTAACTGGTGACAGCAATCGGAGTTAGGAATAGCAGTCCCCGTAGGAAATAGGAGACGATTCGAGTAGAAATAAATAACATAGTTTTGGTTAATTAAAAAAGTATGTTCAAAAAAAATGCCTAATCTCTAAGATTAGGCATTTTCTATTTCAAAGGCATATTTAATCAATCTAATAATTTGATCTTTACACTTCTGTAATATATTATACTCTCTGGATCGTGTGCCTGAAGGGCAATAGTACCGGAGCTCAAACTTTTCTCGCCCAATCCATTGGTGCGTTTTTCGTCCTTCGACTCATCATAATCGTTGACAGTATTTCCATTAATTTTGACGGTGACCTGGCTTCCATTGACAATCACATGCTCAGTGTACCATTCGCCATCTTGCACATAGACCTCTCTGACATCTTGGAAAGAATATACTGAACCGGTTTTTCTCCAATCACTATGAGATTGGTTCACTTGGATTTCGTAGCCTTTGCTCGGCCAGCCATTTTGCTGATATTGTGTATGGATAAAAATTCCTGAATTGGCCTTAGGCATGGTCTTCAGTTCTACCATCAATTCAAAATTTTTGAAATCATGACTACCAACCTCCCCGACATAGAATGCATGCCCGCGTGGACCTGCTACTTTGATCACGCCATCTTCCACGACGAAGGAGGCGGGGTTTTCATTCACTTTCCAACCGCTTAGGTCTTGACCGTTAAAGAGTTCAATCCATTCACCAGTTTGAGCTGAAAGGTGAATAGTAAAAAAGAAAAACACGAGTACTGACGAATATTTTTTCATGGAATAGGTTTTGGGGATTTATGTGCTAAAAGTTAATAAAACGACACGGAAAAAAACTATAATAAAAATAAAAGGCCCTGAATTTCTCCAGAGCCTTCACTATTTATTAAAATTAAATGGCTCTATATGGATTATAGTGGGTAATAGAATTTCCGGGAATAACTAAATGATCAATAATT
>JBDNIP010000658.1:0-1692 GCA_041688245.1 Algoriphagus sp. | reverse complement strand
TCTGAAATTTTTCCCGAGTGTTCTTTGAAGTTTTTTTCCAAGAGCTTGAGTCCTTCATCCGATTTGCCAAGTAACCTATTTTGGATAATTATATCCACCTCAGTAGCCTCAAGATGTATCTTAGTCTTGAATCGGTCTGTTACCTTGGTTAATTGAGCTTTGGAAACATTACCGTTATTAATTACATCATCCAATTTTTCCTGTGCAATGGCTATGGTCCAAACCCTTCCGCCAAGCGAGGACAAGGACTCACTTACCCCCTCCAAGTCGAGAAGAGTGAATTTATTTTGATTGAGCGCTTCACTTGTTTCATCAAAAAGAAAAACAATTCGCTCATCATTTTTCAACTTCAAGTAGTGCCTTAATTCTTCATTTAGCTTAGTGGAACTGAATTGATCTATCTCTCTCCGAATAGTGGACATCATATTATGATAATCACTATCGGTACCTTCTGAACCCAGAAAAATATTTTTTACAGCCTTCGAATACTCTATTAATCTGGTTTTAAACCCATCCCAATCGGATCCCAGCTTTTCGTAAATAAAGTCCCTTACATCTGTTTTGGATTCATTGATCATCAACTGAAACAGGAAATATCCATGCTCGTTTTGAGGCAAATCGATTGACTTCAGGAAATTTCTAAAAATGGTAAAAGCGATTCCTTTGGATACATCCTGTTTGGCAATATCAAAGCTGACAACACGCGAATTTATTTGATCAAGTCTTCGGATTGAGTTTTTTAAAAGAGCCTCATCTTGGACACCTGTAAACCGTTGCAGGATCCGGTCTCTTGCTGGTGTTCCAAGGATGCTAGAATTTTGAATTAAATAGCCTAACAGCTTTGCGAAATAGGACTTTCCAGATCCATAGAATCCCGAGATCCAGACACCGGTCTCAAGAATTCCAGATGAGTATGTCGTGACAAAGTCATCAAATTCTTTTGCCAAGCCTTCTGTCACTATGTAAGACTCTATTTCCAACAGAATCTCTGTTTCAGAAATATTCTCCAAATCGATGACATTCTTAATGTCTACCGTTAAATCAATGGTAAGTATATCCTTAATCTGCATGTCAAAAACCTTTATAAATCAAACACCTGTAGCGAGAAGCGGGTCTTTTTGAAAGAAACATGAGCTTTTCTCCCTCCATAGACGCCGGGTAAAGAACTAGTAATGGTAAAGGTGAATCCATCACTAATGGATGTTCCATAATGTGAATATTGTCGATACCAGTACCATAAAGTACTCCAGCTCTAATCAGCACCGGAACCCTTTTTCTTGAAAAAGAAGCTTCTATCTTAGACAAGATCAGCTTAAATAAATCTTGCGAATCTTCACCAGCCGGAGCTTTAAAAATTTGATTTATCGATCCTCTCAAAAGATCGAAAAGTTGGGGAAGTTCTTCCTTGTTAGATTCCACAAACTCCATTAAAACCTCATCCAAATTAATCAACTCAAATTTTTCAGGTTCGAAGTTGTTTCGCAGAGACTCAATAAAATCCATTTCCTGAGAAGGTGGACATACTAATAGGATTGAATTTCCTCCATTCGCATTTAAGCGAATCTCAGTGCGGCGCTCGGGATCAACAAGTTCTTTGATTCCAAAGACAAAATAATCAGGCGAATATTGGGTCATTAAAAATAGTATTGATTTCGATCTTGGGTTCAATAGATAATTTATCCCCAGTGTAGA
>JBDNIP010000091.1:0-6271 GCA_041688245.1 Algoriphagus sp. | reverse complement strand
AGAGAAGTTAAACAACTTTTTGGAAATCCTTCGGGAAGAAATCGGTGAAATTGGTGGTCGCGCCTTTGTGGATTCTGCTCCCGTCATGGAGCGTCAATGGGCTCAAAAAGCCGGAATCGGTTGGATTGGAAAGAACAGCCTACTTTTGAATCGAAGCATGGGAAGTTTTTTTTTCCTTGCCGAACTCATCATTGATCTTGAAGCCACACCTGATAATCCGATCACCCAAGATTATTGCGGCACTTGTACCAAGTGCATCGATGCATGTCCTACGAATGCGATCGTGGAACCTGGAGTTGTGAATGGTTCTCAGTGTATTTCCTACCTCACGATTGAGTTGAAAGAAAACATTCCAAACGGATTCAAAGGCCAAATGGAAAACTGGGCTTTCGGCTGTGATATCTGTCAGGATGTCTGCCCTTGGAATCGATTTTCAAAACCACATCAAGAGCCCAAATTTAACCCCAATCCCGAATTGGCCACTTACTCGAATCGAGATTGGGCGGAAGTAACCGAGACTACTTTTGCAAAAGTGTTCAAAAAGTCTGCATTGAAGCGGACAAAATACGAGGGCTTAAAACGGAATCTTGAATTTATCAGACCTATTTGATAGCCCTTTTTTTGATTTCCAAACCACAGCTCTACTATAGAACTCTAACTACCGATGAAAGCCACAGGAGATAAATCTAAGCGAAAGAAAAAAAATAAATTTAGAATTGGCTTGGCTCCCGGAGCGCTTGTTTTCACTGGCGATAAGAAAATTGATTCAGTTTCAATCAATATACTTTCTTACGATGAAAAAGATTTTTTTGAGGAAAAAACCACTTTGGAAGACCTTCCCAACATTTTGAAAACCAAAAGAAAGGTTCCGTGGATTGATATCGATGGGTTGCACGAAGTGGCTCTTTTAGAAAAAATCGGTACCTTATTTGGCATCCACCGGTTGACATTAGAAGATATTCTGAATGTCAATCAGCGTCCAAAAATGGAGGTTTTCGACGATTATATATTTGCGGTGTTGAAGATGATCCAATGCCCCACACCCGAATCTGATATAGAGGAAGAGCAAATCAGTTTTTTGCTGATGGATGATGTAATAATCACTTTTCAGGAAAAAGGGGCGATGTGTTCTTCTATGTGCGAGAGCGAATCATCGAGTCTAAAGGGAACATCAGAAAACGTTCTGGAGATTATTTACTTTACGCTTTGCTCGATGCAGTAATCGACAATTACTTTTTAGTACTTGAAAATGTAGGTGAGAAAATCGACATGCTCGAAGCCCGGGCCATAAACAATCCAGACACTGAAACTCTCAATCATCTATATCAGCAACGGAGAGAAATGGCTGAACTCCGTAGAACAGTCTATCCACTCCGAGAAGTGATTGGTGGTTTTGATAAGTATGCCGAGCATAAAATAAGTGCTGAAACCAAGCCTTTCATGCGGGATTTGTATGAAAATACGATTCAGGTGATTGAAACCTTGGAGGTATTTCGGGACATGTCATCAGGTATATTGGACCTGTACATGAACAGTCTTTCCAATAAGATGAACAACGTGATGAAAGTGCTTACGATCATCTCGACGATTTTCATTCCATTGAGTTTTGTCGCTGGAGTCTATGGGATGAATTTTCAAAACATGCCCGAATTGGGTTGGCACTATGGTTACTTTTACGTTCTAGCCGGAATGGCCACAGCAACTATTGGAATGCTATTTTATTTCCGATGGAAAAAGTGGATTTAAAATGCCTTTAAGCTGATATCCATACTTTTCACCGAGTGCGTCAATGCTCCCATGGAAATGAAATCCACACCGCATTTTGCAACAGCTTCCAGTGTTTCTTCGGTGATTCCTCCACTAGCTTCAGTTGCGAATCGGCCATCAATTAAATCGACCGCTTCTTTCATAGTGGTATAGTCCATATTATCCAGCATCACAAAATCAACGCCTCCTACTTCGATTACTTCTTTGACTTCCTCCAGATTTCGAGTTTCAATTTCAATCTTAAGCGTAAGTTCATTTGCTTGAAGATAAGATTTGGTTCGCTCGATTGCAGCACGAATTCCTCCTGCAAAATCAACATGATTGTCTTTCAGCATCACCATATCATAAAGCGCAAACCGATGATTGACTCCACCACCAATATGGACGGCCCATTTCTCCATCAGTCGAAAGTTCGGTGTAGTCTTCCTGGTGTCCATCAGTCGGGCCTTGGTATGGATGATCTTCTGAGTCAGACGATTTGTGATCGTGGCAATCCCACTCATTCGCTGCATACAGTTCAGCACCAATCGCTCAGCTGAAAGAATCGATCCAGCCGGTCCGGATACGATCAAACCTATGTCTCCAAACTTTACCGAATCACCATCTTTCAAGAGAAGCTCTACCTGTAAATATGGATCAAATGCCTTAAAAATCATTTCAGCCATCTCCGATCCTGCCAGGATACCCTCATCCTTAATCAGAAGTTTTGCTCTGCCTGTTTTATCTGTTGGTATTGCTGCCAAAGAGGAATAATCCCCAGGACCAATATCCTCCGCAAATGCTGATTTTATAAATAATTGGATGGCTTCTTTAGTCAAGTATTCCGGTCGCATGTCCAAAAATACGGAATCCTTTGAACTGAGGTTCTCTATTCGAAAAAATGACTACCCTTTTACAAATTCAAGACTGTAGATTTTTAGGTTTCCTGTTGGCTGTGCAACTTTTATGAAGACCTTAAAGAACCCATCTTGACTTTGATAGTCTCCAATAAATGAACTTAAACTGGGATTGGTTTCACTTCTATAAACCACTTTAAACCCCATAGACGGGTTCTTTTTGAAAAAGTCCTTAATTACTAGCTCAGCTTGATTTTTAGAATATTCACCTTGCTGACCATTGATATTTAAGGCAAGACTAGAATCAAAATACTTGGCCAGATCTCCACTCGAGCCGCTATCGATAGCAGAAATAACTTGATCGATAGACTCACTCACAGTAGCTGCCTTGAAATTAGGCTCGCTAAACAAAACTAGAGAAAGTACTAAGCTGAAAATAAGTAGCATTACACTGAATAGGCAAATATTACGCCAGAAAAAGAAGTATGATCAGCAAGAATCTGTAGGCCAAAAAGATCTGAGCTTGGGAGTTAAGAAACTATTAAAACACCTTTTTAGATCGAATTATAATATATTTGTAGGATGGACAAAAAAGTACTTTTATTGATTATGGATGGTTGGGGAATTGCGACCAACCCTAATGTTTCTGCTATAGACAAAGCTAAAACTCCTTTTATTGATTCCTTATATGAAGAATACACTTATGGCAAACTGGAGGCTTCAGGTCTAGCAGTAGGTCTTCCCGAAGGCCAAATGGGCAACTCTGAAGTGGGACACATGAATATCGGTGCGGGTAGGGTTGTCTACCAAGATTTAGTAAAAATCAATTTGGCAGTATCAAATGGCGAGTTAAATACACACCCGGTACTGGTAGATGCATTTGCAAAAGCAAAGGCAGGCAAGAAAAAAGTACACCTCATGGGATTGCTTTCAGATGGTGGCGTCCATTCACATATCAATCATTTGAAAGGGCTCTGTGATTCAGCCAAAGAAAATGGCATGACTGATGTATTTATTCATGCCTTCACAGACGGAAGAGATACCGATCCAAAGGGAGGTTTAGAATACATAAAAGACTTACAAAGTTATCTTTCAAATTCAACCGGACAGATAGCTTCCGTCATAGGTAGATACTATGCAATGGATCGCGATACTCGTTGGGAGCGAGTGAAGTTAGCCTACGATATGCTTGTAAGTGGACAAGGTGAGCGATCTAAAGACATATGCTATGCAGTCAAAAAATCATACGATAATAATGTAACCGATGAGTTTATCAGACCGATAATTCATGTTGGTGCAGGTAATCAACCATTGGCTGTACTAGAAGAAGGCGACTTGGTGATCTGCTTCAACTTCAGAACCGACCGGGGAAGAGAGATAACCACAGCCTTGACCCAACGTGATCTTGAAGATTACAAAATGAAAAAATTGAACCTCGATTACATCACGTTCACCAATTACGACAGTACTTATGAAGGGATTGAAATCCTTTTTGACAAAGATAATCTCACGAACACGTTAGGAGAAGTATTGGAAAAAGCTGGCAAAACGCAGATCAGAATCGCAGAAACGGAAAAATACCCACATGTTACTTTTTTCTTTTCCGGAGGGAGAGAGACAGAATTCAACGGTGAGCGGAGGCTACTATGCCCTTCCCCCAAAGTGGCCACCTATGATCTGAAGCCAGAAATGAGTGCATTTGAGATCGTCGCCAAAATCAACTTAGAGTTGAAGAAAAAGAGCGCTGATTTCATCTGTCTCAATTTCGCCAATGCAGATATGGTAGGCCATTCTGGGGTATTTGATGCTGCTGTGAAAGCCTGTGAAGCCGTGGATAACTGTGTAGAAGCGGTGATTAAAACTGCATTGGAAAATGATTACACAACCATCGTAATTGCAGATCATGGAAACAGTGATATCATGATCAATGAAGATGGCTCTCCCAATACCGCGCACACGACGAATCTCGTTCCTTTTATCCTGGTAGACAAAAGCAAGCAAATCGCGGTAAAAGATGGTAAATTGGGAGACTTAGCCCCCACAATCCTTAAGTTAATGGGTATCGACATTCCATCAGACGTGACTGGAGAAATCTTAATAGCCTAATGAAATTGAACAATCACTTCCGCTTTGGAACAATCTTTCTTGTTTTAATTACCTTTTGTTCTTGTGGAGAAATTTCCAAAACAAATCCCCGAGACCTTCCTTATTTTGACTTGAAGGGTTTTGTAAAACAAGAGGCAGAAAAGTTGGATGGAGCTGAAGTCATTTTATCCAGTAGAGTCCAAGGAATAGAAAACCGGAATGAAAGAGTACTTAGTACAAGCGAATGGCTTGAAACGTTTGATACTTTTACCCAGTCTGACATCAACAAATCCTCGCTCTATCAATCCTATGATACGCAGGTCAAAAACAACCTATTGATTCATTCGCTTTTTAACGACTCAAACGAAAAAGTAAAAGAAATAAAAATCACCTACATCGACGATAAGGTGACTTCAGCTACTTTGAAATCTTCCGAGAAAAATCTTTTTTACACTACTTCGACCCTGGCTGAACTGTATATGAATAATGCTACCCAGAAAGTAGATCATTTTTCGATTGAAACCACGCAAAAAATCTGGTTTCTTGACCCCAATAACATAAAGATTATGGGAGTTGTAAAGCCATAAAAAATGCCTCAGATCTAAAACCTGAGGCATTTTCTCTAATTGTTAAATAAGGGAGGTCGCTTAGCTTGCCAATCTGAATTCTTCTGAAGAAAATCGCCAAGTAAGACTAATTTGTCTTCTTCAAAGAGATTTGCAAGCAATGTAATCGAGGTAGGATTTCCTTGCACATTAAAACCATTCGGGATGCACAGTGCAGGCGAGCCTGTTAGATTAGTGACCTGAAGTTGGCTACCGCCAAAACTTGGCGTGACGATCACATCGTAACCCTTCATGAGTTCATACATCTCTTCAATTAGTACACTTCGCTGTCTAGCTAGCTGCACATATTCTACTGCTGGAATAAATCGTGCGGCACGAAATCCATTTGGCCAAGCGTTTTTACCTTGCGCTACCAACTGATCATCCATATTCAATCGTGTCAGTTCATCAAATGATGCAGCTCCTTCTACCATTAACATCATCACCATGGGACCAGCATCCATTGAAATTTCCAACTCCAAAGGATGCAGCTCAATTCCTTTACTTCTCAGCAACTCCAACACTTGTCGATCATTTTCCTGACCGGGACGGTTTCCTTCAAAGAAGGATTTGAAGTAGCCAACTCTTAAGCTTTTCACGTCTTTTGTCGATGAGTAATTAAATGCTGCCGCAATGGAACTGGCATCTTTCACATCTACCCCATTGATAATGGAGAGTACGATCCCATTGTCCAAAGCAGATCTGGAGATCGGTCCGATTTTATCCATGGACCAGCTCAGAGCCATTGCACCATGCTTGCTGACTCTTCCATAGGTGGGTCTTAGTCCAGTAACTCCATTTCGTGTCGATGGGGAGACAATAGATCCCAAAGTCTCCGTACCGATAGCAAAAGGAACCAGTCCTGCACTTACTGCAGATGCCGAACCAGCTGAAGAACCGCTTGAGCCTTGCTTGAGATTCCAGGGATTTTTAGTCACTCCACCATACCAAATATCACCCATCGCAAGAGCCCCAAGT
>JBDNIP010000657.1:0-1627 GCA_041688245.1 Algoriphagus sp. | reverse complement strand
TTGAGAAGCTCACTTTACCCCGGATCAAAGCTGCCGGTTATACAACGATACAGCTGATGGCCATAATGGAGCATCCGTATTACGGTTCATTTGGTTATCATGTATCCAATTTCTTCGCACCGACATCCCGCTTTGGCACCCCTGAGGAACTCAAATCCTTGATCAATGCGGCCCATGGAATGGGAATCGCCGTGGTTATGGACATTGTACATTCGCATGCGGTAAAAAATGTGAATGAGGGACTCAATGAATTTGACGGTAGCGATCACCAATATTTCCATCCCGGTGAAAAAGGCTACCACGAAGGCTGGGATTCCAAGCTATTTGACTACGGTAAGTTTCAAGTGCAGCAATTCCTACTTTCTAATATCCGCTATTGGTTAGAGGAGTTTCATTTTGATGGGTTCCGATTTGATGGAGTTACTTCCATGATATACAATCATCACGGCCTCATTTCTTTCGGAGATGCAGCATTGTACTTTGATGGAGGAGTAGATGGAGATACCGTACTTTTCTTACAGCTGGCGAATACATTGATCCATGCTGTGAATCCTGATGCAATTTCCATCGCAGAAGAAGTCAGTGGTATGCCAGGGCTTTGTCGAAAGGTAACCGATGGAGGAATTGGATTTGATTACCGACTGGCAATGGGAATTCCTGATTTCTGGATTAAAACTCTCAAACATAAGCAGGATGAACAATGGGATCTTTTTGAGCTCTGGTATGAACTGACCAACCGTGCAAAAAATGAAAAGTCCATCGCCTATGCCGAGAGCCATGATCAAGCTTTGGTGGGTGATAAGTCGATTGCCTTCTGGTTGATGGATAAAGAGATGTATTTCAATATGTCTGTCACCCAGCAGAGTTTGGTAGTGGATCGCGGAATGGCACTTCACAAAATGATCCGAATGATTACCCTCACGCTCGGCGGAGAGGGATATTTGAATTTTATCGGAAATGAATTTGGGCATCCGGAATGGGTGGATTTCCCCCGTGAAGGTAATGGATGGAGCTATAAACATGCGAAAAGGCAATGGTCGCTGGTCGATGAACCCCTACTCCGCTATCAACAACTTGATGCTTGGGATAAAGCGATGATTCAATTGGCTACCGATGATAAGCTACTTGCGGCATCCCCTGCCGTACAGCTGTATTTAGATCCCGATAAAAAGATCCTCGCCTACGAACGCGGGGAATTAATCTTTGTCTTTTCCTTCAATCCCACCGAGTCATTTTTCGGCTTCCCGATCACCTTCCCCAAGGCGGGAAATTACCAGATTATGCTAGACTCTGATGAGAAGCGATTCGGAGGATTTGAGCGCTTGGATCAAAAGGTGATCTACTCCACGTGTACCCAAAGTCAAGTCAGTCTATATCTCCCAAGTCGAGTAATGATGGTACTGGCAAGGAAAAAATAAGGAGCAATAAATGGCTACTATCGTGTCAAAATTGGAAAGTAACCGTTATGGGATTTCGACAATAAAGAAGTAATTGGCAATGCTAAAAGACGACAGACAACACATTGACAATATGAATTATGGGAGACAATATTAATCAGAAGAATATTTTTGGAGCCAACACGGTAAAGAGTAGACATTATCACGAATTTTAATTCATTGCTTAAATT
>JBDNIP010000656.1:0-1664 GCA_041688245.1 Algoriphagus sp. | reverse complement strand
GACATTTTAGGATAGTGGCTTTGAACAAACCAACAGCAGATGAGCGCCATCAGTGGTTTTTTCAACGTTACATCAATCGGCTTCCCAAGCCTGGAGAAATTGTTTTTTTTGATCGAAGCTGGTACAATCGTGCTGTGGTAGAGCCAGTAAATGGCTTTTGTACAGAAGAGGAATACCAGATCTTCATGACTCAGGTTAATGATTTTGAAAGAATGTTAACTCAGTCCAATACCTATTTGATCAAGTTTTACTTTTCCATCACCAAAGACGAGCAAGCAACCCGGTTTAAAGATATCAAGACAAATCCATTAAAACGCTGGAAAATCACGCCTGTGGATGAGCGAGCGCAGGAACTTTGGGATGAGTACACCGATTATAAAAATAAGATGTTTGCAAAGACCAATTCCGAACATGCTCCTTGGGTAATTATCCAAGGGAATAAAAAATTAGAAGCGAGATTATTTGCAATCAATCATCTGCTAGCCACCCTGCCCTATGAGGATAAAATAGAATAATAATATGATTATCCGTAATCCTGCACGTTACTAAATTTAATCCTGATTTGCTTCCTTTAAATCCCGCCTGATACTCAGAACAGACTCTTACCCCCTTTGAGAGAGTGGGAATTTGAATCGATTTCAAATTAAAGTTTCGCCTTTTTCCGGAACGTGCAACGAGGTGAATATTCATTTTAATAGAGATCAAATTCTACATGGCGAAAGTATTGATTTTGGAACCAAAGCTAATTCCGCGAACATGATCACTTGTCTATGTTTATTTCTCCAACTACTTACAGTATTCGAAATCTTATTTGAGGGAAATGTATATGAGACTATGGACTAAAGTAAATAATTTAACACAATCGATGTAAACATAAATCTAACCTCGTGAAAAAGGGGAATCAGCTTTTGTGGCTGAATGGCTGAAAAAAAAATTCCTGAAGTGAAAGTTTACCATATTCCTTCCAGAAATTCACGCCAGGCACTATAGTTAAAAGCGGTTATCCAAAAGAAAGAAGCTGAATTTCAGCCTCTTTCAGGTAAAATCAATAGGTATTTGAATAGCTGTTATCACCATCGAAAGCTTCATCCACTGAATTTTTGAAGTCTTGCCAATTTTTTTCAATATCTCTCGTGGATTTGTTAACTGATATTTTGACATCATCCCAAGTGTTTTCGGTAGCTTTTGCCAGATCATCTTCTGCTTTTGCCAAGTCGGACATTTCATCTCTTAGCTCTGCTTGCATTTCATCAATTTTTGTTTTCATCTGCGCAGAAGCTTTTTCTCGTTTTGCCTCCAGTTTAGCTATTTCATTATCAATTTCTGATTCGAGTTCTCTGATTTCTTGGCGCATTTCATTACGCTCAGATTCGAAGTCAACTCTGACCTCCACGATTTCATTTTCGTTTTTATTGTCGGCTTTTTTTTCGTCACAAGAATTTAAGACTAATCCTAGTGTAAAGGCTCCTGCTAGTGCTATTAGTTGATTTTTCATTTTATTGTTAAGTTAGTATGGGACAATTTTATAGAGTATTAATCTCACTTTTAATAGCATCAATTGACTTACCCGTTTTTTTCTGAAGTCTCCCCAATAATTCGTCTTCTTGACCTTCGTTGTACACTAAATCGTCGTCAGTAAGTGAAGCATATTTTTGCTTTAGTTT
>JBDNIP010000655.1:0-1769 GCA_041688245.1 Algoriphagus sp. | reverse complement strand
CACTTTGGTGATTTTGGTAGTACCTTGTATGAGGATGGGTTCTTCGACTCTGATCGCGTCAAGTGCTTGCACATCACCTTTTGCATATCCGTAAAAAGTGGTCTGAGTGATCTCATCCGCCTCATCATACATTCGATTGGCCAACATGCGATTATTTTCTTTATCAATCAGCATCACATTTGAACCAAATAGACCTGGTTCAAACACTTTCAGATCCACCCTAATGGTCACGAAATTCTCATTTTCTTCAACTATTTGAAATTCCTCCATTTGCCTCACTATGGGATTACTGCCTCGTATCTGATCTAAGAAATTCGCCAAGTTGTTTCCGAAAAATTTAGATTGAAAATCCTTCAAAACCTTGGCAATTTCTTCCGGCTTGTTTTCTTGTTTGATCTTTTTGATATCAGCCAGCAACTTCGAATAGTCCAACTTATCCATAGGTTCAGATGCGATAAGAGAACCACCGCCATCATAAAGAGAAATCATACCTCCAAAAATGACAGTCTTTTTCACTGGAGGGCGGTCATCGGCGAGGTCTTGATGGGGTATTTTGATCCCTTCGTTTTGTGACAGATGCTCTATCGTCAATTCAACTTCTCCGGACTCAAAAAGAACAAAAGCTATTTTTTGCTTCTCATCCGATGGATTCAAAGATGACATGGAGAAGTCATCCAAAGAGGCAAAATCGCCCGTGTAATCAGTACTGATCGCTGATTCCCAAGAAAGATTCAAGATTCCTCGACCCTGAATCCCGTTATTGGAATTATTCAATATGCTTCTCTCGCTTAGATCTTCTGAACAAGCCCCAAAAATAAGGACTAAGAAAAGAACACACCATCTAATCGGAAGATAACTAAGTTTTAACCCCCCCCCCCTTTTTTTTCCTGTTTCCTAAGTAAATAGGCTTCTCTGAATTAGGCCTAAGCCATGATAATCTTGCTTTCATAGTTTTGATATTTAAAATTGAACTAATACTATTCAATTAGATCTAAAAAATTTTGATTTCCAATTAAAAACTAAAAAAAAATTATCGCTATGAGTTAGCAAGTCCCTAAAGCAGAAATCAATAGGAAAATAAAAAAACTGGATTTCGGCGAAATACGCATCACCCATGCCTACCTTGAGGCAGGCATGGGTAAAGCAAAACCCCTTATTTCATTGAGCGTAGCGAGATCTATTTCTACTTTATATCCAGCTTATTTCATTCCTGTTTTTAACTCATCGCCAGTCGATGCTTCCACACTTCCCGCACTTGCTCAATCTCCACTTCGAAAGGCGGATAGATCGGGTTGGCTGAGCAAAGGAGTAGCCGCTGTTCGGATATGATTCGGTTGTAAGCGATTTTGAAAGTTACTCCATCCTGCTCGGTGACAATGACATATCGCTCGCCGTCTT
This sequence comes from Algoriphagus sp., assembly GCA_041688245.1. Lineage (GTDB taxonomy): Bacteria > Bacteroidota > Bacteroidia > Cytophagales > Cyclobacteriaceae > Algoriphagus. The sequence goes on along the minus strand of JBDNIP010000655.1, from coordinate 371 downwards.
TGATCGCCAGCCAGTCGTCCATGTATTCGCAGACAATCCAAGACCCATCCGGGATCGGCAGCATGGAATCTCCATCTACCTGAAAAACTCGATGCTTCTTGTCCATTGGCAGAAAGGGCAAAGCAAATCTAGGAAGCTCTGCAATAAATTCCGGATCTGAAAAACCTGCCAGATAACTCGCTTTTACCTTCTGAGAGACTACTTCGATCAATTCTCTACCTTGATCATCTACCGTAGTGGCAAGGATTCGCAGCTTTCGTCCACGAAGAAATTGATCCGTCTCCAAGAGTTCGCGGAGCTTGTACTCTGAGTAAGAGGTCAAGTCTTCCCGAAGCAGAATATCTACCGATACGTTGAGGTAATCAGAAATT
>JBDNIP010000090.1:0-11246 GCA_041688245.1 Algoriphagus sp. | reverse complement strand
CTGAATTTCCGGATACTTCGGTTCACTAGTTCGAGACTTCTATTTTTCAAATAAAGAAGTTCAAATCAGGGCGTATAGAAAAAGCAAAACTTCCCCTAGGCACAGTTTTTTGACTGTTAGATGAAAGCAATAAAATCAAAACACCATGAAAAAGACGCTGATTCTCGGGATTATAATAGCTTCCACCCTGCTGTTCTCTTGCGAAACTTCGAGTGAGCGGCTTGAAGACTCCACCGATATGACTGAGCAAACTGACATCACGATGGACAATCCATTCAAGCTAACTATAGAAGACCTTCGAGAGGAGCAACTCGAAATCGAAAAAAAACTGAATGTACTTAAGAATTCGGATGTGGAACGTCAATCCCACGACTACAAAGCATTTGAACCTGAGATCCAAATCATTAAATTGCAGATGGATTCATTGAGAACTTATCTGACGAATTTTGAAAATGCATCCGAAGAGGAAAAAGAAGTCATTTACACTGGTTACAAAATAAAGCAGAAAAAAATTGCCGAAAACATCGAAGCTATCACAGATCGATTCAATGACCTAAAAGTGCTAGATAACTAATACTAACTTGCAATTTTGAACTACTAGTTTCAAAAATCTTTATGCTTCCCCAAACTCAAAATTTATGAAGTTGGGACTCCCGAGCGAAAGCTCAGATATTAATTCATGGTCCGAATTATATCTAAGCTTCTTAGTTGAATAATATTCCGAAGATATTGTGAATTCTGGAGTCTCAAAGCACCACTGGTCCAGCCTCAAAATTCCTTCATCATCCTTTCTGATAAAATTTTCTCTGATTCCAGGCAATTTTTCTAACTGGATTTTCCTGCCTTGCTTAGGCATATCACCTTGGCAGAGCATCAGCGATAGCTCGTCGCAGAAGCGCAGGACCTGGTAGCAGCCGCATGCATCAGCTAGATTTATCTCCAAATGCTTAATAATTGACTTACAAAGTGCCTCTTGTTCATCCATGAATTTTTCAATCTCCTGCCCTTTTTGGTCTTTATAGATACTTCTACAATGCATGGAAATCATCAGCGTCATGAACGCAGATTTGTACAAACTTCTATTGATCATCAAATTGACTTCTTTCAATGCCATTGATGAGGGCTGACGAAAATCCAGTGGCGCTCCTGCCTTTGTGAGGTTATCCCTCTTATTCCAATCAGGCTGAAAATCATCATGGCCGGTAATTGCTGACAGCCCATCTAACCGAAATCGCGGAATGGGCCAATAGGATTGTTTAATATTGATTCCTATTTTGAAAGCCAATAAAGCATGAGTTCGGTGAAAAAAAATATTCCAGCCTTCTGGATTTTTGGTGACTATCATGGTTTTCGATAATCCTATGCCATTTCAGTTCCAAAAAATAAGTTTTCCTTTTCTATCCTAGTACATAGATGGACTATTCCGAATTACTTTTAAAGAATGGACATTAGTACCGTCCACAAGCTATAATACTAATGCAATGACTTCGCGAGTCATTTTTCCCTATCAAATAAAAAAACATAGGGCTGTTTTCGGACTCACACCTATCGAATCGAAATCTTTTTCTTCCCCAATCGATTCCATTTATTGGGTACCGGATTTCGCAAATCGGGGAATAGGGTCTTGATAATAGGTCATCTAAACCAAGCTAAATTGACTTGCAAGCTATTTATCTGTTGGGAGTAGTTGTTGTAGTTTTTTCACAAACCCCAATTTATATGAATAGCTCCGATCAAAACACGCGAGGAAAAGAATTGCTCACCCATTTTGCCCTAACAGTAGTAAGTCTTTATTTTTTCATCAATGGAATCATGTCTTCGACAGGTTTTTTGATTCCGATTACAGTAAGCATTTTGCTTGTTTTGATTTGTATCCCATTGGCGCGTAAACTCGAAAATCTGGGTCTCAGCTGAGCCTTCTCCGCCTTGACATGTGTATTGCTGAGTTTTATTATATTTGTTGCTTTTTTTCTACTCATAGCATTTCAGATCTCACAGTTCTCCGACAAATGGCCTGAAATAAAAAACAAGACTAAGAGTGGTCTGGAATCAGCAGAAGATTTTGTGAGCACAAATACCAGCTTTTCTTTCCAGGAAGATATCGATCAGATATTTGCTTCGGATGGCGAAGAAAAAAGTAATCAACTATCAAACACAGATAAGACTAAATTGGACGAAGTGGAACAAGAAAATGCAGAGTCTGGCCGTTCAGCTTCGATTTATTCCATTATCAGCAAGTTGCCTACAGGGCTATTTTCCAAAGCAGGTGGGGTATTAATGTTTTTTTTCAGTTTTTTGGCCAGTAGTACTTTGGTGATGATTTATCTTTTTTTCCTGCTCTTTTACCGCAACAAGCTCAAACTGTCAATTCTTAATTTTTTCAGTGATGAAAATCAGTCAAGCGCCAAAGATGTACTTGCCGACACGATAAAGCTAGCATTGGATTTTCTGATTGGGAGGATGATCCTCATTGCGTTTTTGGTAGTTATTTATGGCATTGGTCTGAGTATTTCGGGTATCGATAATGCGATTTTGATCAGTATTCTTGCAGCTGTTCTTTCGCTTATCCCTTATGTGGGAAATTTGGTTAGGGTCATATTAGCAATGTTTATGGCTGCATTTTCCGGAGGAGGACTAACAATGTACATCGGCGTCGGAGTGACCTTTTTCTTTGCTCAGTGTATCGAAAACTGTATGCTACAACTCTGCGTGGTGGGAAGGAAAAGTAAGTACTAACCCCCTGGTTACAATCATCGTAAAAGTCTTGGAAGCTGCAATCTGAGAAGTAGCCGGGATGATCTTGAGTATTCCAATCATCAGTATGTTTAATATCATTTGTGATGCTGTCCCAGCTTTAAAGACAATTGGCTGTTTCTCTTAGAGAAGAGGACCTTTAAAGTGATGATAAAGCGTCTGGAAGGATGAAACAACGGGATAAGAAAATCTAGTCAAAAATTTCGGAAAAGGATTAATCAAGAAGTTTTGCCAGAAAAACAGATCTCCCTGTTTCCATCATATATTAATTTCTCCACCTTCAAATTCTATTTATTCACTGGCATTAGAGCCTTCTGAGTTCTCTAATCTCATCGCAAACCATTAAATTAATATCAATACCCAAAGCCATGAAAAATATCTTCGCTTACCCGCTCTTCCTTTTTTGCACTACCGGTATTTGCTCAAGAAACACCACCGTCAGCCATTCAAATCAGAACTGCCTTGATAGCTGCACCAGATGAGAAGAAGGAAGGTGCAATGATCTATGGATACAGCTCAGTAGGTGAGTGGACAACACCCCGCAAAGGGACAAATGATATGATTTGTATCACAGATGATCCATCAGGCAAAGGATTCAGCGTTGCCTGTTACAATTCGAGCATAGAACCATTTATGGAACGCGGACGCCAATTGAAAAAAGAAGGGAAATCATTCCAAGAGATTTTTGATGCTAGAGAAGCTGAAGGAAAAAGCAGTAAATTTAAACTACAAAAAAATGACGCCACTCTTTTTGTATTTGCAGTCGAGGATGAAAGCTACAATCCCAAAACCGGTGAGGTCAAGGCCGCTTACTTACACTATGTAGTCTATGTCCCATGGGCTACCTCCGAATCTACTGGACTTCCACTCAAATCCTATGCACCGGGAATGCCTTGGATCATGGATCCAGACACACATCGGGCACACATCATGATTAGCCCCCAAATGAACTAAAATTTCAATCCACACGTTGCATTCAAAAATTTTATGTGCGAAGAATACCAGAAAAGCACCATTCTGACGCTGTTTTTCATTTTCTTTGAGTACCTATTTACCAACTATGGCCGAAAACGATGCCTCAAGTGAGATCCAAATCCCCAGACCAACAGCCTGGGTGGATCAGATTTTAAATAATTTCCAAAGGTTCAATTCTGAAATCAGCAATCAAACCATTGCTTCTGACTTCTATAGCTACTTGCTAGCACAGGGACCAAAACTTTTTTCCAGTTACTTAAAAGTAGGTGAAGAGGCTTTCAATGGTCTGGAAGCAAATGCTACGGTAACTAATCCTGATATTTATTTAGTACATTTTTCTTATCCAGACCGAATCAAAACGTTGGCTCTTCTTTGCCGAGACGTACTACTCCAGTTGAGCATAGCCAAACTTCGTCATTCTGAGAAACTTATAACTGAGGAAGAGTTCAAAAGCCATTTCGAGGATTGCAGGGAATTGGTTTCTACTGAATTTGAGCAGTGCCTTAACTATTTCCAAAAAGAGCAGGAGACTATGCTTTCCAAAGCTGAAGTCCTAAACAGGAAACTTGAGTCTGTGAAGCATCTGGTAAATCCATGGATGCTTTATCAAGAGCAGTTAGTCACTATTATCGCGCAATTAAAGGAGATTGATCTCAGTGACAATACACTCGGCCAGACCGTTGCGAGCTATCTACAAATCCAAGATTTGATGATTCTGATGCAAAGTACTGTAATGAAGGCAAATGAGCTTTTTGCAGTAAAAGTCACAGAATGTTTGAAAAAACTGGAAGAATTAGACCAAAAAGAAGGATTGGATCAAGTAATCGCAAGCTTTGAGGAATTAGTCAATTTAGCAATCAGACAGGAAATTCGGTCCGAAACCAGTATGCGTACCTTGGAGGAAATGATAAATAAGTTACCCCTTCTTACTTTTCCTATTGCAAGTAAAGCTGGCTATCTAATTCACAGAAGAGTAGATTTTAAGAAGTCCGTCCAAAAATGGATGGATTACGAAATCCTACCCTACATGATAGATCTTTGGGACAATGAAGAGGCGACTTTTTCGCATCTGTTGAATGTCGCCTCGCAAGTAAAAAACAGTCTTCGTGCTGCCAAAAAGATCCAGAATACCTCAGGCTTTTATGGAGAAATAGCCTCTCTAAAATCCATAGTTTACGAACAAAGGGAAACCATAGCAAAGAGCAAAGTTATGGTCAGCCATATTGACAAGCAAGTGACAAGCAAATTCAAAGTCACCGAAATATACCAAACGGAAGAATACCTCAAAGTCCCCTTACAGACAAATTTTGCCCGCTTTACGGGAGATAAGCCAGGGAATTTTGGGAAATTAAAAGTGTTAATTAAGCAGCTATTTGATAGCCTCGGCAGACAGGTAAAAGAAGTCAAGGAAAAAACTCCTCACCAGAAACTGGGAACAGCACTTGAAATCCTCGAAACCCGAAATGGAAAAGAAACACCAGATCATTACCACTCCTTATTTTTGAATAAAAATTTTATTGGAGATCTTTTTCTGGTCAAAAGAACAAAATACGAATCAGAACTTGAGAAAATTGTCACCTATTGGAACAAAGGTCAAAACCGATCGCTGGCGGTAATTGGCGACCCACTTAGCGGCAAATCAACTTTATTGGAATTCGGCACTCATTTATTCCAATCCAATGAGGTTCATTTCTTAAGTCCAAATACCAATTTGACCATTGAAGGGAGAAAATACAAAACCACCAAAAATCTCGTGGATGCATTTTCTTTTATCAAACGTTCCATTAGCAATACCAAACCGATTTTGGTAATTGACGACCTCCACCTTTGGCGCGATTCCAATCACTCCTTAATCGCTAATGCAACTGCGCTTATTGATTTTATCACATCAAATGCTTCGAAAGCTTTTGTAATTATAGGGATTACCGACTCACTTCGAATTCACCTTGATACACGAATTCCTTTTTCTCTTGGATTTACCAATTTGATAGATATTAATACAGGCTCATTTGAGGAGATCTACAAGGCTATTATGCTAAGACATGGAGCTTCTCATCGGCCGATCTTTGAGAAGAAGGGCACCACAATGAATGAGGTAGACTTGAGAAAAAAAATTGCCTGGCTCAGCAAGAAGTATGATTACAATATTGGAGCAGTTCTTCAATCTTGGATCTTTTGTACAGATATCGAGCCAGATGCCTCGATTCGATTTACAGAAAAGGAAACTCATTTGAATGATTTCCTAACGACAACCGAATTGCTGATTCTCAAAAATTGTCTCTTGTTTGGATTCTGCACAGATCTGGAATTAAAAAATCTATTTACGGACAGATTCGAGGTGGAATTCAAACCCGCCATCCGAAAAATGATAAATATTGGCATTTTGGACAGGGACGCAAGTGGAGCTTTGATTGTGAAAAATACCGTAAGGCAGGACATCTACTCTATTCTTAAATACCGCGAATTACTCGCCTAATTGGCTTTTGATATGAACAACTGGAATGATCTATTGACCTTGATTTTAATCGTGTTTACGATTTATCTCATCCTGTCGTTTTGTATTTTTCTCATTTTGAGACAACTCAAGAAACGTCGTATCAACGACAGGTATTTTACATTCATTAAAAAAATCAGGTTGTTTTATAAGCCTACAGCTTGGTTGATTTGCATTGGTGCTTTTATAAGCTTGGATGCCTTGACACATGGGCTGCTAGCTGTTTTAATCGGAGCTTTTTCCCTGAATCAAATACGGAATTACATCTCAGGTCTTTTTATTAGGGCTAGTCCGATGATTGTAGCTGGTACACTGGTACAAGCAGGGAAAATTAAAGGTAGGATAAATCGGATTTCAACGCTAGGGATGGTATTGGGTACAGACCAAGGCGAACGCTGGGTCTGGTACACTTCTTTTGATAAGGTAGGGTTCACTTTAATTTCGAATCAAACCAATGTACAGCAACGGGCTATCTATCTTAAAACATTACATAATGGAGAAATGATTTTAGATTTGATATTTAATCATCCAGTATTGGCATTAGGTCAAACTCTAAATTTGAAAAGTTTAGGCCAAAATGATACCTATTTACTTCACTATACTTTAGTCAAAGGCACACAAAATGAAGATTTTACAAACTTTCTTCACTCAAAAGAAATTCTGACCAATCAAACTGAAAAATTTAATAGCTGATGGAACTCATTTCTTCCTATAACCTGATCATTGAGTTTTCTGTGATCATTATTTTATCTTTTCTTTTCAACGGACTGTCAAAGAAGACCAATGTCCCGGCAGTTTTGATGCTGATAGCATTGGGATTGATGCTCCAATACGCACTGAAATATTTTACTTCTGAATCGGTAGATTTCTTCCCTATTCTCGAAGTATTGGGAATTGTGGGTTTGATCATGATCGTGCTGGAGGCTGCGTTGGAACTGGAGCTCAAGCGAGAAAAGTTATTGCCAATCTTGAAGTCAATGGCAATTGCCCTGATTGGACTATTTGCATCGACATGGGCTGCAGCGAGTATCCTTTATTATTATATCCCTGAGATGACGATGCAGTCTGCGTGGCTTTATGCAACGCCGCTTTCAATTCTATCCAGCGCCATAATTATTCCAAGTGTTTCCGGATTAAAAAAGCAGAAAAAAGAGTTTCACATTTATGAAAGTACCTTTTCAGATATTCTGGGAATTATGCTTTTCTACTTTTTGACCGGTAAGCTCAATCCCGCAGAAGACTCGGGTTTAGTGGGATTTGGAGGAAATTTTCTTTTGACGGTAGCGATTTCACTGATAGCGAGCTATGCGATTATTTTAATTTTTCAGAATATTAAAAGTCAGGTAAAGCTGTTTTTATTGATTGCTGTTGTACTGCTGCTCTACGCATTAGGCAAAAAAATGCACCTTTCTTCGTTGATCATCATTTTGATTTTCGGTTTGGTCATTGCCAATATGAAGTTGTTCTTTCGGGGTCGGATTTCCAAATGGCTGAACTATGAAAGAGCGCATCAAATCTATCACGAACTCCACACGATTACAGCAGAGACAGCATTCGTCGTACGAACCTTATTCTTTGTCATCTTCGGGCTGACGATCGCTATTACATCCGTCTTTGATTGGCAGGTTGCTTTGATCAGTTCCTTACTTATTGGATCAATTTATGGAATTCGTTTTGTACTGCTATTGATCTTTGAGGGAAAGGACATCATCCCACAGGTATTCATTGCACCAAGAGGCCTAATCACAGTACTGCTTTTCTATGGCATACCTGTGGAGGCACAGATTGAAAGCTTTGAGCCCGGAATTTTGCTTTTTGTAATTATAGGAACTAGTCTGGTTATGACTTTTGCGATGATCTATGAGAAACGAAGATCTTCAAAGGCCATTGATTTGGCTAGTAGTCGGGCAGTTGGTACGATGAGATGGAAAGTACCGAGTGTTTTAGAGAATAATGGAGCATCCCGAAAATAAGTGCTAATCCTTTTAAGAAAGGGGGCTAAGACTGTCGATTTACCAAGTTGGCACTACCAATAACGGTAACATTGCCAGCAGAACTACATTTCTCACAAAGTACAGATGCTTCCTTACTAGTGATGGCTTTTGAGAGTGCTTCTTTGCCACAATTATAGGGTCCGAGGTAATCTCGATCATAAGCACTTGGAATTAATTCGCAATCCCTTTCATGTATTTCAAATTTACCGTCTGAATTAGGTTCCGAGGCTAGATAAAAGAATTTCATAAATACTTTGTTTGGATATCACTAAAGGTAATTGTGCAAAAGGTAAAAAACATACCCTATACTGGGTATATTTCATTGAATTTTAGCCTATTATTAACTTAAATCAGTTATTTCCGTCGTCTTTCCTCTTGATCTCCGATTGTCGCATAGGCATGGCATCTATCGTTTGTAGGATGGTTTTCAAATCAGGTATTTCTTTTCCTCCCGCTTTTATCCCACCGTCCAAGCCAATTAAAACCCAATTCTCTACTGTTTTTTGATTGTGGAGTTTTTTCAAAAACTTCTCAGAATCTATTGAATCTGGAAAGTTTGAGTTTACTAATTGTCCATTTTGAAAGAAAAATACCAAAAGCTTTCTAGTTTCTAATAAATCAATGTTGGCCTTACTGAACCACTTGCCTTCTGACTGAACATTAGAAATCAACAGGATTCTATTTTTCCATCTCAAATCTTCCGGCGTCTTAGGCTTAGTTACAAAAATCGACGATAAAAGTAATATTATCCAAAACATAACTATCAGACGAGATGAATTGGGTAAATGTTCCAAAACCAAACCAGTACACTTTTTATGAAAATTTCTCCTGATCACAAGAGAAAGCAGTCCGGTGCACAAAAACCGTATGCAAAACTAAATATTCAATATCACATGTGATTTTCTGGAAAAATAAAAAATGTTACAGGGATTCGAAGACAAAATTTGCTTGAATTGATTTGTACTACCTGTTCATTATCGGTTTTAATTGGACAAAAAAACTAATAAATGGTTTGATCATTAAAAAAATTGGAGGCAAAACAAGGCTTAAAACCCAAAAAACCACGATAAATGCAATAAAATGATTTTTAAATACACAAAAAAGTATTTTGGCAAAAAATTAGATTAATTTTACATATGCAAGAAGAGAATTTCCCTCGCAGAATCTAGAGGTGTCCCGTTAAAGGATCCTTTGTATCGGAACTTAGTCCTGATATGATAACAAAACTGAAATATATTTAACACACGGTATTTAGGATAGCGCCATGAAAAATAAAATACTAGCTATAAGAAGAATCTTATCTAATTTATCCCGCCATTTAGTTTTTAGCATTATTTTATTACTGTTAAACTCTGGTTTACTATTTTCTCAAGGTGTAGGGATAAGTAATACTACAATCACTCCGCACGCTTCCTCTGTTTTGGAATTACGGTCAACAACACAAGGATTATTGGCTCCCAGAATGACCACAACAGAAAGGAATGCGATCAGTTTACCGGCTAATGGCCTGATAATTTACAACACGTCAACTAACCAGTTCAATTTCTATAGAGGAAGTTCCTGGGTTGTTTGGGATAGTACAGTTCACCTTTCTGTAGACGCTGGGTCGACTCTTTCCACATCTTTGACTTCGGATGCTGTAATTACAAGTATGAGCCAAACAGCAACGGAAGCAGGCACTTATTTAGTTTTTTTTAATGGCCAATGTGCCATACCTGCTACTTTTAATACAACTGGTTTTAGCACTGCAACAGCAGCAGCAGATTTGAATTTAATTTATAATGATATAATGGCAATACCAGCAACCAACACAACACATCCTCTTGTTTTTGGGAATGGAGAAACTCTTTTTGCTGGAGTTTACGATATAGCTGGAGCTGCCTCTATTGCTGGATCTCTTACATTGGATGGTCGTGACGATCCGGACGCCCAATTTGTAATCAGAGCGACTGGAGCATTCAACACAGGGGCTGGAGTGAATGTTATTTTGACAAAAGGAGCAACAGCAAAAAATATTTTTTGGGTAGCTACGGGAGCAATAGGTATAGGTGCTTCGACCACGATACAAGGAACGTTATTCTCTAATGGATCAGCTGTTGCAGTAGGCGCAACTTGTACAGTAACTGGAAGGTTATTGACTACGTCAGGTGCAATTTCTTTTGGATTAGGTACACTTTCATTACCTACAGGCTCTTCCTTTATCAATTTCAGGTCATTATCTAATTTGGTGATATTTACGAGTGCCGGGGGGATTGCCAATACAGGGGCTTCAATCTATACAGGGGATATTGGAACTAATGTAGGCGCTATCACTAGTTTTGAAGCGGCTACTGTTAATGGGACAATATTTCAAACAGGATCAACTACAGTGACTACGCAGGTTAATCCTACGGCTACTTTTAGTCTCTATAAAAATGGGATATTAATTCCTAATTCTAGCAGAACAAGAACCAGTTTATCAAATCCATCGGACATTTCTTTGCAGGGCATTGCTACAGTTACTGCCGGACAGACTATAGATGTGAGATGGAAAATTGATGACGGAACCGTAAGCGTAATTAATAGAATATTGACTTTAATTAAGGCAGGAAACTAAGTGCGCTTTTTTTATACAAACGGTTAAATAAGATATATAAATCCAGGATGAAAAATTTTATTCAACATAAAATTTTAGATATAAAATGGATAGCCATTTTACTGGAAATGGCATTTTTATTTAATCAACAGGAACTACAGGCACAGTACATTTCCAATGACGGTGCTCATATTTCTATTACCAGCGGAACGATGATTGGTGCCGATACCATCACTAATAATAACAATGCAACACTTATAAATGACGGGACATTAGCTATTTATACGCTCAACAATGCAGGAACTACCCAGGGAGATGGTACTTACATTCTTTCGGGAAATTTTATAAACACAGGAATATTTATTAATGGAACCAGTACTGTAAATATGAACGGAACATCGACTCAGAGTATTTCTGCTGCCAATTTCTATATCCTTAAGCTAAGCGGATCAGG
>JBDNIP010000654.1:0-2035 GCA_041688245.1 Algoriphagus sp. | reverse complement strand
TATCATAAAAGTCCCGAGTTGCGGTATAGGACCGCTGGATTAATGCCCTGAATTTTTCGGCCAGGACTTCCTGTAATGCATAACAAGGTATAGACTGAGCTGCATCTGATAACAAGTCGCTGTACCCATGATATACTTCCCTGTATTCCGGAGGGAAGATCATTTCTTAGTACAAGATAATCTCAATTTTGATAGAAGTCTGCCAGCGTTGTGGAGGAGCCGGTGCCTGATTTCTCGAATGGTCAGCTCCCCAGAATTTAACCTTGGCGGCATATCCAGTTGGTTCGTCATTAAACTTCAGTCGTTCCAGCTTCTCGGGATAAAGTGCCATTTCTGTCCGATCCGTTACCAACATCATTATCTTATCAAGCAACTTTTTATCCAAAACAAAATCTGGATTAATGGCAGTGAAGTCAAGGTCTTCTGAAAATCTATAATCTTCAAAGTAGCATTTCCTTAAACAAGTCCCTCCTTTGAATATGAGGTTATCACGGCATTCAGGTATAGAAAATATCGCATCCACAAAATGCCCTAAAACTCAATCTTTATCAATGGTGGATTTGGCTACCCCTTTTTGCTCAGCTACCTTTTCTATTTCTTTCTTTAGTATCATCAGTATTGTTTATTGATAATGTCAATAATCTCTGTTTCTGAAATATTCAGTTTCAGCTTCCATTCCGCATAGTACTTCCCTTCCTCTGATCCCAGTGGATTCAAGGTATTATAGGTTTGCGTTAGTTGATTTTTTGCAAAACGGATGAAGGGTTTCAGGTCTTTTTTGTCCAAGAGTCCCGCAAGATAGCCCATACGCTTGATGGCAGCCAAGTTATTAACTGCCTTGGAGTATTCAATCATTTTCTCTGCAGAGAATGTTTCGGAATTAAAGGCACGGATTAATTCGGCGTAGCCACCCGAATATTGAGGCAAATCAAAGCAATCCACAATGGTTTTCTCTACATCCGTAATCGCATAGCTGTGATTTCCATAACCTTCTTTTATGATGCCTGTTCTTTTGGATCGGGTAATCTTAACGAATTGATAATTTACTCCAAACACCACTTTCTGAGGCTTTACTTTAGTGGTCTGGATAAATATGGTATTAGGAAATTGCTCGATAAGCCCGTGCAGGTTTAATGCAGACCAATAGGCTACAGCTCCGTCTTCTACGAGTCTGGTACCGATCACTTTTTCATCACGAAAGTTCAAACGGCAATATTTTCCACGTTCAATTCGGGAAAGGATCTTTTTATGTACCAAGTTTTCCACCAATTCATTGATGTCATCAAATTGGTCAGAAGACAAGTCCTTTAATTCCTGTAGAGTGAATATGTCCATTTCATACTCCTCCAGCATTAACATCAAATTTATTTGAGAATGAGCCAGATTTTCAGAAATGTAGGTGCCTCTAGCCATAATACTTTGGTTCGGTATAAACCCTATTAATTGGGGTCCAACCTTTATTGAAATGTTATTCAAAAATAGACCAAATACGGAGAAAAAAAGCTGGTTTTGCGGCCAGAATCAAATTGATGGTTTGATCTCCAGTCAATTGTTATCTTTCAAGAGATTGCTTAAAAATTGGTTTAACAAGAAGTTAATAAAGTCTAATGGTAAAGTTCTTTAATCTACTTATACCGGATTTTGGTCACCACTCGGACGAAGCGCTTGGATTGAAATTATTGAAGTGCGTTGAAATGACCCGAAGAGTAAACCCTTGTCTTTTTTTGGGTTAAAAAACCTCGCAGCGGCGCGGCGACGCAGGGAGAGATGAAATCCAGAACACGCAAATACAATCAACAACACCAACCAAATTTGTTATGTGTATCAAATTCTCTTGAAACCACAGTTTGTAACAACTTGCAGTAAGCATTTTCACTGACCTTGTCGAAATGTGGAAACTTTATACTTTGTAGTTAAAAAATCACAAAAAAAGGAAGGCTGAAAAGCCTTCCTTTTACTAATTATTCTAATTCCAATGATTAGAAACCTGGATTCTGAATCAGGATATCTGCTCCAACCAAGTCAATCTGATCTT
>JBDNIP010000653.1:0-10095 GCA_041688245.1 Algoriphagus sp. | reverse complement strand
TGCACTGTGATCCGATTGGAAAGGAAAAAATCAAAATCTTCTGAAATAGTCAGGCTCTCCCCGGCTCGGCGAAGATATTTTGCCCGATTGACTAAATTTATCAACATTTTTTCTGCGCTCACTGTGGTCTTGTGCAAGTAGACTTGCCAATACATAAGTCTTCTTGCACTTAGGAAGTTTTCGATAGAATAGACTCCTTTTTCTTCAATGACGATTTGATCATCCTTGACATCCATCATTTTGATAATACGGTCAGCCCCTATAGTTCCTTCAGACACCCCGGTGAAGAAACAGTCTCGCTGTAAGTAATCCAATCGATCAATGTCCAGCTGGCTGGAGACAAGTTGGTGAAAGAACTTTCGATCATATTGATTCTTAAATATTCTTAAAGCTAGCTCTAATTCACCTCCTAATTTTCGATTAAGGAGTTCAATGATAAGTATTGAAAGTGATTCATGAGGTACATCCTGAAGCAGACTATGCTCGAGCGCATGAGAGAATGGTCCATGCCCGATATCATGTAGTAAAATAGCGATCAAAGATGCTTCGTATTCTTGATCAGAGATTTCATTACCTTTTATGCGTAGATTGTCAAGAGTGATACGCATCAGATGCATCGCGCCTAAAGCATGATGAAATCTAGTGTGCAGTGCCCCGGGATACACGAAATCTGTAAGGCCTAGCTGTTTGATTCTTCTAAGCCGTTGAAAAAACGGGTGGTTTATAATCTCAAAAATCAATTCGCTTGGGATCGTAATAAGTCCGTAAATCGGGTCATTTAATATTTTCTGGCTTTTCACGGAGGCCGCGTTTGTTTGACTCAAAAGTAATTATAATTTTAAAAAGAAACAGAAATAGACATGTCACATAACTTTACCATTCTTTGGGCAGATGATGAAATAGATCTTCTCAAGCCGCATATACTTTTTCTTCAGCAACGAGGCTATAAGATTACCACTGTTAATTCTGGGGTAGATGCTATCGAGGAGGTGGAAAAACAGAATTTTGATGTTATTTTCCTGGACGAAATGATGCCTGGTATGACAGGTCTGGAGACGCTTCAACAAATCAAATTGCTCAAACCGCAGATTCCTGTAGTGATGATCACCAAAAGTGAAGAGGAGCACATCATGGACGATGCTATAGGTGGGAAAATCGCTGATTACCTCATTAAGCCAATCAATCCTAGTCAGATTTTACTTTCGGTGAAAAAGCTCTTACAAAATAAGCAACTCATCGATGAACGAACTACTCAGAGTTATCAGCAGGATTTCATGAATATCAGTGCTGCTTTTGGAGATGCAGAAGACTTTCAGGATTGGTCTAATATCTATAAAAAGTTGACCTATTGGGAAATGGAAATAGATAATACTGAAAATAAAAGTATGCAGCAGGTGTTAGAATCTCAGAAAATTGAGGCAAATGCCAACTTTTCTAAATTCATAAAAGAAAATTACATCAGCTGGATGGAAGAGCGCAATCAGGAAAGACCTTTGCTATCCCCACAAGTAATGAAAAAGAAGGTATTTCCTCACCTAAAAGAAAAAAAGCCGCTTTTTTTTATAGTTGTTGATAATTTTCGATTGGACCAATGGGAAGATATTGAGTCTCTTTTGTCTCCTTATTTCAATCTTAAAGAAAAAGACACTTACTACAGCATCTTACCTACTACAACTGCTTTTGCCAGAAATGCCCTATTTAGTGGTATGATGCCGATGGACATGGCGAGACTCTATCCCAACTTTTGGGAAGATGAAGACTCTGACGAAGGAAAAAATAACTTTGAGGAGGAATGGATCAAAATTAACCTCGAAAAAAATAGACTTCCAATTAAGTTTTCCTACAATAAAATTATTCAGTCCTATCAGGGAAAAGCAGTCTTAGAGCAATTTCACACCTTTCTTCAGAATGAGTTAAATGTACTGGTTTACAATTTTGTCGATATGGTCTCACATGCTCGTACAGACATGAAGATGATTCGAGAACTGGCACCTGATGAATCTGCATATCGATCGCTAACGACGAGTTGGTTTGAGCATTCCTCGCTATTTGAGTTGCTGAAAAAAATACATGCAGCCGGAGCCGAGGTCATTATCACTACAGATCACGGCACAAAACGGGTAAATAAACCTTATCGAATTATTGGAGACAAAAATGTAACTACTAATCTCCGATACAAGCAGGGAAAAAATCTCAACTTTGAAGCTGGAAAGGTATTTGAAGTCAAGAAGCCAGAAGATGTAAAGCTTCCAAAACTGAATATCTCTTCCAGTTACGTGTTTGCGGTAGAGGACTACTTTTTTGCATACCCAAACAATTACAACTATTATGTAAACTTCTATAAAGATACTTTTCAGCATGGAGGTGTATCTTTGGAGGAAATGATTATACCAATTGTCCATTTATCCCCAAAATAATTCCAGTTTGATTCAGTTTTCATATTCCTTAGATGAAATAGCTTCGGTAGCCAAGAAGCTTATTACGCTGGCTGGCGATGATAAGATTTGGATCTTTAAAGGTGAAATGGGAGCAGGGAAAACCACCTTGATCAAGTCACTTGCAAGTGCTTTTGAGATTTTTGATCAGGTAAGTAGTCCGACTTTTGGAATTGTAAATCATTATGAAAATAAGCAGAATCAACAATTTTATCATTTTGACTTTTATAGAATAGATGATCCTGTTGAGGCTTTGGATATCGGAATAGAAGAGTATTTTTATAGTGGAAATTATTGTTGGTTGGAATGGGCGGAGCGAATAGCAGCTTTTCTTCCAGAACAGTTTTTTCTGATTGAGATTCTTTCAGATTCCCCAACGCAACGAACCCTTAAACTACAACACATAAACGATGGCAACTGAAACTATCCCAATTGCTGCAGTTGGATCGATTCCAAAGGAGTCTCCATTGAAAGTAAATAAGAGCGATCACTACTTGACCGTAGGTCTTCCCAAGGAGGCTTCTAATCAAGAAAAGCGAGTAGTCATTACTCCTGAGGCAGTAGGCTTATTAACAATCAATGGGATTCAAGTCATTATGGAATCTGGCGCAGGTTTAAATGCAAAATTCACTGATCAAGATTATTCCGATGCTGGAGCAAAGGTTTCTTATTCTAGTAAAGAAGTCTTTGCTTCGGAAGTGGTGCTTAAAGTAGATCCGCCTACAATCGAAGAAATCAGCTTTATGAGCCAAGGGAGTTGTTTGATATCTTCATTGCAAGCAGGAAGACAGTCTAAAGAATTTTTTAATGCGCTTAATGAAAAGAAAATTACTGCAACTGCCTTTGAATACCTAGAAGATAAAGTGGGAGGAATGCCTGTGGTCAGAGCAATGTCAGAAATTGCAGGGAGTACGGTAATGCTTATCGCATCAGAATATTTATCCAGTGTTAGCGAAGGAAAAGGGTTGATGATGGGGGGAGTGACTGGGGTGCCACCTACTCAAGTAGTAATTATTGGAGCAGGTACCGTTGCAGAGTATGCTGCAAGGACAGCGCTAGGTTTGGGTGCATCGATTAAAGTTTTTGATAATCATATTTACAAATTACGACGACTTAAGCAGCTTCTTGGACAGCAAATTTACACCTCCACGATTGATAACTTCAGTCTAAATCAAGCGCTGTCTGAAGCAGACGTAGTCATTGGGGCTCTGCGTGAGGAAAAAGGCCGTAACAAAATTGTGGTGTCAGAGGAAATGATCGCTAATATGATGCAAGGAAGCATTGTTATCGATGTATCAATTGATCAGGGTGGCTGTATTGAAACTTCAAGAATGACTACGCACCAAGACCCAGTTTATCTGGTCCATGATATTATTCATTATTGTGTGCCCAATATTGCATCAAGGGTGGCAAGAACAGCTTCTTATTCACTCAGTAATATTTTCACTCCCATAATTCTGCAAATGGTAGAATTAAGAGGTGCTGAGGAAATGATTTTTAATTACAAATGGTTTTTGCGAGGAGTTTATACTTACCGAGGAAGCCTCACCAATGCATACTTAGGGAGGAAATTTGGTTTAAGCCACAAAGAACTTCAACTCCTACTAGCTGCTAGATATTGAACCTATGAAAGCAAATTCTGGCGAAGTAAAAATTCCAATTGCTCGTTAGCTTTGATCAACGCTTGAATTAATCGCTCATTTTCACGTCTGAGTGTGTAGGTCTCAAAAGCATTTTTGATAACAGTTCGGAGGTAATCTTCCTCCCATGGTTTCGTCAAATAATGATAGACCTTTCCTTTGTTTATTGCATCTATGACAGCCTGTATATCAGTATACCCTGTCAACAAAATCCGTATCGGATGGGGGTAGATGGGTATTATAGATTCAAGAAATTCGACGCCTGTTTCTTCGGGCATTCTTTGATCGGTTATAATCAGATCAATTTCCTCAGTTTTTAGTATTTCTCTTGCTTGATTGGCCCCAATTGCCAAAAAGATCTTATATTCTCTTCTAAATGTGGCCTTAAATGCCTGAAGATTATTTTCTTCGTCGTCTATGTAGAGAATTCTAATTTTTTCTTGAGGTTTATCTTTCATAGCTCAAAAATCTAAAAAAAACTTCAATTTTGAAGGGTTATTCCTCCATTTTTCAAAATGCTTTTATTCACTTTCCCCATCAAGTAAATCAAAATAAATTTCTAAGTCAATGAAAAGAATTCAATTCATTAATTCTATTTACTGTCGTCCGAGATCAAAAATATTAGTGAACAATTTAATCTAAGAATAGTACAAAATGAAAAATGGCAAGCTAGAAGCTGCCTCATCTTTTTATAGTGTGGTTTTGAGCAAGAAATAATGATATGAAGTAAAGTAGTGCCAATTTTTTATCCGGAGATCCAATCGTCATACAGCTTTTATCGCTGATCCCAAGAGAAATTTTCAAAGATGTAGTAGAACAGCAGGGGTCTGACAGACACTATAAAAAGCTCAAAACAACAGATCATTTTATATGTATGTTTTACCCGTTATTGACTCGTAATGGCAGTTTGAAAGAAGGTTACAAGAATATTTCATTTATCGCTCAGAAGCTTATTCCTTTTGGATTCAAGCAACTACCTGCCCGAAGTACGCTTTCTGATGTGAACCAAAATTAAAGCCATATTTTTTTTTCAGGAGCTGTACATGCGACTCTTTACTCATTATAGATCCAGACTGAAAGTCAACTGGCTTGAGATAGTCGTAGAGGTGGATCCCCACAATGTGGAAGTCTTTGATTCTACGACTATCACTCTGTTTAAAGCAGTACTGAAAGGTGCTGGGCAAAAGCCTCTAAAAGGGGAGAAAAAAGGTGGAGTCAAAGCTTTCGCCAAAACCAATCTTTCGGAATGCGTTCCAAACTTCATCTGTATCCGTCCGGCGGCGACCAATGAAAACATGTTTCTAAAGGTGATTCAGCCTAAAGAATTTAGCATAGCAGCAGTTGACAAAAGATATAACCGCTATTTATCTTTTGCCAAATGGACTGATGCCAACAGGGATTTTGTAACAAGGAAAAAAGACAATGCGGAATATGGGGTAATGATGGATTTTGAATGCACACATTCTCCTCATATTGTGGGTGAACAGCTTATCTTGTTGAAATACAAGAAGAATGGCATCTCTCAGATAGTAAAAGTGTTGTATACACTGATCCTCAGAGTGGTGAAAAACTGGAGTTTATCAGTAATCTAATGGGCCATAAGGCATTGACGATAGCCCAGCTTTATAAGAACAGATGGATCATAGAAGTGCTTTTCAAGCAAATCAAGCAGTCCCAATGACTACCGTGATGAGCTGAAGTATTTTTTGTCGGACAGCGAGAATGGGATCAAAACCCAAATTTGGGTGACATTGATCCTAAATCTACTATTTAGCGTACTCCACAAGAAAATAAAAGAGGCAGACGACTTTTTAACAATGGTAATGATAGCGGTCAAAAACCTGTGTTCTTATATGAGTTTAGAAAAATTTCTGACTGATAACGCGGGATATTTTAAGAAAATATTTGAAAAATAAGTCAGTATAACACAAACTGAATTTCTGTTTTCAGGGTAGGGGTACTTTTTTAAAAATAGAGAAAAGGTCTTCATTTATGTAATGAAGGCCTATTATTTGAAATTTCTAAGATTAGTTGGACGACAGTAATGAGTAGTAGTAGCTTTACCGTTCGTAAGATCGTCCTGATGAAAAGTGAATAAGCCTATCAATTCACTGAAAATCAGTGATAAAAAAGCTGGATTGCTACAATGAATGACAGTGATGTGAAAATAAAAGAATATTATTCATTTATCATTAACTGATTTATTGCATTTTAGTAAATTATTATTCACTCACTAATAAAGCCATTCAGGTATATTTCGATGTCAAAACTAATGGGTACTTCTACTGGGGAAGTGTATAAGCCATTGATAATAAATGCTTCAGACGATTTATCAAAAAGTGCACTACAGAGGCTTAAACAAGACACCAGCTTAATTATCCACGATGAGATCAAGACGCAGGTAAGTGATTTGATCAAGCTCAGAAATCCTCAAAAGAAATTCAGTCCAAATGAATTGGATGAGGCAATTTCAGATTTATTTGGCATCCAATCTCCTTCAAGTTACGGGAATTGGGTTTATTATCCATGGCGCCATTGCCTGGTTCACCTGCTTCCGGAGGATGAGTTTGTTACCGTACGTACGATTAGGAACAAATATGTGATCACCGAGGAGGAGCAAAAGATCTTAGCGCGCAAGAAAATAGGAATAATAGGTTTATCAGTAGGTCAGAGTGTAGCTTTAACACTAGCTTTGGAACGAGGATGTGGAGAACTTAGATTGGCTGATTTCGATACACTGGAGCTTAGTAATCTGAATAGAATACGTACGGGGGTTCATAATTTGGGACTTAAGAAGTCAGTAATTGCTGCTCGGGAAATAGCAGAGATAGACCCCTATCTGAATGTTGTGTTATACAATGAAGGCGTTCACGATGATAATATCCATGAATTTTTTACACACGGAGGCAATTTGGATTTATTAATAGAAGAGTGTGATAGTTTGGATATGAAAATTAAAAGCAGGATTAAAGCAAAGGAACTAAGAATCCCTGTATTGATGGATACCAGCGATAGAGGAATGATCGATGTAGAAAGGTTTGATTTAGAACCTGAGCGTCCGATACTTCATGGACTACTTCAGAAATTTGGTGAAGAATCCGGTCTTATTGTAAAAAATTTAAATCAAAATACTGAGATTTTAATGGCGCTATTGGATTTCAATAATTTTTCAACTGGTGCTCAGAAAAGCATTACTGAAATTGGGAAAACTATTACTTCCTGGCCACAGTTGGCCTCGTCTGTGATTTTAGGAGGAGGAGCATGTGGATATTTTTCCAGAATGATTCTTCTTGGAAAAGCAATTCGCTCCGATAGATACTATGTAGACTTAGAAAAGATCGCAAATATGAGTCATGGAAGTTAGAGTAAGAGTAATAAAAGTAACTGAGGACATTGAGGCCACGGAAAAATATATTGCAGGCCATCTAAAGGTGCTTGAATCATACGGCGTCACTAAAGTGACCTCGGCAGATAGATCATGGGTAGCTAATCCGAACACCTACTTGATACTATTTGAATCCATGAATGATTTTAGGGTCTTGGGTGGTGGACGCATTCAATTGAGAAGTAAAGGGTTTCCACTTCCATTGGAGGAAGCCATTGTCGAAATAGATCCTACAATTGTAAAATATATGGAGCAATTTGAGGATTTAGAAGTAGCTGAGTATTGTGGTTTATGGAATAGTAGGGAGGTTGCAGGCTATGGAATAGGAAGTATCTATCTAGTAAAAGTAGGCGTTGCAATAGCATCTCAGTTCAATCTAAAAAAAATATTGGCTTTGTGCTCGCCTGCTACCGTGAAAATATCAAAAAAAGTCGGCTATAAAGTGATTGAGACATTGGGAGATAATGGAACCTTTTATTATCCTAAAGAAGGATTGATTGCTACGCTTCTTGCCATAGACAATATTGATGAATTACCCACTGCTGGTTCTATAGAAAGAGATTTTATTTTCAGCCTTAGAAACAACAAAATTCATCAAACACTTGAAACTGGGCCAAAGGGAGATATGATGGTTAAATTTGACTTAATTGTTAATAATAGTTCAGCCAACCAATGAAGGGTTTCAATCTGATTAACTTCCTTATTATTGTAATAATTTTTTTTATAATACTTCTTCCCTTATCTAAATACCTAGATATATTTAGTAATAATGACGTTCAGCGAGTTAATAGCTTTTATATTCTTGAGGATGGAATTAGTGAAGATTCCAACTGGATTCAGGATCTACGTGGTATGAGTTTTAAGAAATATGATATTCTCGATTTAGGAGTTCAAAGTGATACAGTGTTTATTGCATTGGATTTGAGATCAACTTCTATGGATACACTTGGTCCATATTATCTTGAAATTAGTAATCCTTCATTTAGAAGTATAGAATTATACAGAGTCAACGCTGACGGAGTTCTTGTATTTCGCGGAAAGGAGGGGATTGAATATACAAATTCTAATGACTTCGGTAATCCCAATCCTACCTTTAAAATCACTAATTCAGAAAATTGGTTGCCCTATGTGATAATGAAAATAAGTTCTTCAGAGCCTATCCGATTTACTGGATTAATTTCTTCAGAGGGTGATTTTTATTCAAGCTATAATAAGAGAACAGTTTTTATCAATATTTATATAGGGATAATGCTTGCTCTGTTTTTTTATAATTTATTTCTCTATTTCTCAGTCCTGGATGTCTTGTACTTATATTACAGCATGTATGTGCTATTTATTGCCTTGGCACAGGTCTCACTCTCTGGACATTCATACTGGTATTTTCTCTATCAGAATCCGCTTCTTTATGAAATAAGTATTATTGGATTCACATCAATTGCAAGTGTATTTGCCATTCCATTTGTTCGTAGTTTTTTGTCTACACCTGAAAGGTTACCCTTTTTTGACTGGATATTAAAATTATTATGGGTTTCTTACATTATTACATTTCTTTTAAGGCTAATTGGGGCAGTTAGTTTAAGCTACAAAATTACAGATATAAATGGAGGCTTGGTCGTCATCACATTTTTCTCAATTGCAATAATACTTGTCAGAAGGAAGATTCGCTCAGCTTTTTACTTTCTGATCGCGTGGAGTTTCTTCTTGGTGGGT
This sequence comes from Algoriphagus sp., assembly GCA_041688245.1. Taxonomy (GTDB): domain Bacteria; phylum Bacteroidota; class Bacteroidia; order Cytophagales; family Cyclobacteriaceae; genus Algoriphagus. Next base: position 925 of record JBDNIP010000653.1, on the reverse strand, counting down.
ATAGTATTCTATATATTGCAAACTCAGGGTTACTTTAATTTAGGTTTTTATGCTAATTTACCAATGCTGGTAGGAACAGGGTTGGAAGCTGTTTTACTTTCTTTGGCATTAGCAGACAATATAAATATCCTTAAGAAAGAAAATGAAAAAGAACAGGCAGAGCGCTTAATCGCACTTGCAGAAAAAGAACAGTTGGTTCGGGAGCAAAACACCATGCTTGAAGACAAGGTTAAAATCAGAACTCATGAATTAGAACTTACTTTGCGGAACCTCCAAAATGCCCAAAGCCAATTAGTAAGTCAGGAGAAGATGGCGTCTTTAGGTCAATTAACAGCCGGTATTGCTCATGAGATCAACAACCCGATCAACTTTGTCAGCTCTAACATCACTCCACTCAAGCGTGATATTAAAGATATCATGGAGATTATTACTTTTTATCGGGAAAGGGGACAAAAAGATTTTACCGAAGCATCTAAGAAGGAAGCCAAGCAGCTTGAAGAGGATCTAGAGCTTGACTATGTATTAGATGAAGTAGAGCAACTTCTGAAAGGAATGGATGATGGTGCTCGTCGGACTGTTGAGATTGTTAAAGGACTTCGGATTTTTTCCAGAGTCGATGAGCAGGATGTCAAGAAGGTGGATATTCATGACGGTATCAACAGTACACTTATTCTTCTGAACAGTTCTATGCCAAATCGCATACGAATTGAGCGGGAATTTGGAGAACTGCCAATGGTGGAGTGTCTCGCTGGAAAAATAAATCAGGTGTTCATGAACATTATCAACAATTCTGTTCATGCTATTGCAGACTACATCGATTTTATAAAATATCCTAAAATCATAATTCGAACCATTGCCCAAGTTGACAAAATCCGGATAGAAATTGAAGATAATGGGCCGGGAATTCCAGCGCACATAAAGAGTA
>JBDNIP010000652.1:0-2187 GCA_041688245.1 Algoriphagus sp. | reverse complement strand
GGCAATCAGCAAATAGCGGAGATCATCTTTAAGTTTCAGATTTTGGACTCTGGGAGTAGCAAGAATATTTATGGAGGAAATAAATTGAAAAATTTTATTCCGTGCTGTTTTTATGCACGGAGCGAAGCTAAATTAGCATCATGATCAGTCACCAAGACCCATGCTAGTTACCGGCTCTTGACAGCACTGCGATGAGGTATCCTGACTCCTGGTAAAGGTTGGGAAAACGAGTAAATTCTTAGAAAAATGGAAAATTTTAAAGAGTTGAGTTTGGAAGAGATGCAGGAGATTGATGGGGGATTTCCGTGGTTGCTTTATGCTGGATATGTCGCAGGTGTTGCTGCCTTAGCAGTTGTCACCGATGTTATAGTAAATTGGGATGAATACGTTGATGTTGTCAACCAAGCTTGGGAAGACGGTTACAAAATAGGTTATAATAGTTAAAAATAATATAAATATGAAAGATCTGAACAAAAATGAATTGATTATAATTACTGGAGGAAGTGGTACAGAGGGTATGAATACCATCCAGAAAGGTTACTATTATTTTGTTATTTCGGTGGCAATTGCTAAAGGGTGGCTCGACAAGATCGGTGATTATCAACCTCCACTTGGAGATTCTTTACCCATTGAAAACAAAGCCTAATTATAATAAATAGTGGCCTAGGCTTTATAAGCCTGGGCTATTTCCGTATGAAAGACTATAAATTAACCATCAATATCCTACTAAAAAAAGGTATATTTTTCTTGCTAATCGCAGCGATATTAACAGTTTTGGTTCGTGAAAAAATTAATTTTGACTATGATTTTTTAGCATTATCTGGTTCAGTTCCTGGTTTTTTTTCCTTTCTTGCGGTTTTTTATATCTTTTCATTTAAAGTTGGTGGCGGCAAGAAATTTATTGTTTTAAATACGGTTTATTTTGTATATATGATCCAAGAGTTTTTAAGTATTTTTGGGTTTATCGGGATTTATAGTTTGTCGGATGTCTTGTACTATACATTGGCATATATTTATATACATTTTTTTGAATTTTAGGTGCATTAGACAAGTATAGGTGTCCGCTTAAAGTCATATCATATTTGAAATATACAGCTTTTCCTTTTTGATCATTTTGCTGATTAGATGATGAAAGATGGTGTTTTTCTTTTGGGAGCGATTTGTTCGGTAAGAAAACTTGCTTAAATAGCGCTCGATATGCCTTTTGATTACCCAAGAGTAAGTCGATCTCAGCCAAGATTTCACTTTATGAATCATCGTGTTAATCGCCTTAAAATTCAGGCCCCCATCTGGGTATAGTCAATTGTCAGTTTGGATTAGGCGGAATTAGTAATTCCACCCAAATATCTATACAATTTGTAATTGGCTTTTTTATTCCCTATCAAATATGCTATTAAAATTTAGCCAGGAACTCATCAGTGGAACCAGAAAGTACTAGCAAAGTAGGGTAATTGCTTCAGCTGTAGTAAAAAAGCCGCTATCATATAATAGCGGTCTAATAATGTTCGTATGGTGAAATTACGGTTACTGTTACTTTTTCTCGCTCAGTGTATAGTCAAATCTTTGGTGGTACTGGGTGGAATTTGTGTATCCGCCATTATATTTTTACCAAATTGTAATTGGCTTTTGGTAATCAATAAAAAGCGTCCTGATTTAATCAAACACAACTTCATTTAATCCCCTTCTAGGTGTAGTTAAATGTAAGTTTGAACTGAGTGGAATTTATAATTTCGCCCTTATATTTATAATAAATTGCAATTGGTTCTCTTATCAAAGCATATGATTTCAAGCTAATTGTGGGTTGGTTAATCTATTGAAATTTCTAATTATCAGTTATTCCAATTTCAACCCGATTCAGGCTGTGTCACTAGATTTCTCTGATCGTATAATACAATCTGGTGCTTCTTCCATTAAGATCACCCACTGACCAAACTTTTAAAGGAGCAGCGTACAGGAAGTCCCGAGGAATTGGCAAAGCGGATCGGGTGAGTCGGCGTCAATTGTATGCCTACTTGGAATATCTGAAAGATTATAACTTTTTAGATTTTATTAGTCAGGAAATTCATTAACTTTAGTTATGACAATCAGCAAATAGCGGAGATCACCTCAAATGTTGAGATTTTGGACTTTGGGAGTAGCAAGAATATTTATGGAGGAAATAAATTGAAAAATTTTATTCCGTGCTGT
>JBDNIP010000651.1:0-1870 GCA_041688245.1 Algoriphagus sp. | reverse complement strand
TTCGATAACTCAGCGGATCTTGCTTTGCCGCATGTGCCATTTCGTCGATAAATGATTCTGTCAAAAAACCATGCGTGGAATGATCCACACTTCTCCAATTGCCCCAAGGCACAAATGATTTGGGACTGGAATATTGGATCAATTGATTTGGGATGTCGTAAGGAATATCCGCCGCCTCAGGTGGATGATGCTTGAAGATAAATTGATGATCATAGGCGATAGGCTGCCCAGACTCGTCTAAGCCAGCCTTCATCCGACTTATGGTTGCCTCTCGATATACATCATGCTGCGTATCTTCCTCTCGAGACCAGATTAATTTTACTGGAAAATCAAGTTCCCTAGCTATCAAAACAGCCTGCTTGATCACATCTGTCTCCGAGCGCCGGCCAAAACCTCCTCCGAGTAATTGGTTATGCACCGTTACATTTTCAAGATCCATCTCGAGTAATTCTGCAATTTCTGCTCTTACTCCTAATGGATTCTGACTACCGCACCAGAGCTCACATTTACCTTCGTGAACCCAAGCGGTACAGTTCATTGGCTCCATGGTAGCGTGAGCTAGAAATGGAAGTTGGTACTCTGCTTCTATGACGTTTACAGCATTTTCAAAAGCCTCTTTTACATCTCCTGATTTAAGATGTTTTTCCAAATCACCTTCGGAAAGCGCGGTATCCATCGCCTTTCGATATCCTGCGAAAATATCTTCTTGATTTATTTGATCGTTTTCGGTGGTCTCGAACTCAATAGAAAGTGTATCTAGCGCCATTTTCGACTGCCAATATCCATCTGCAACGACGGCTACGGCATTCCCCATATTCAAAATCTTTTTTACTCCAGATTGACTAATGGAAATAGTAGTATCCACAGATTTCACCTTGCTTCCAAACACTGGGGCAGCTTTGATCGTGGCATATTTCATTCCCGGCACTACAGCATCAATCCCAAATTTTGCCTCGCCGGTAACCTTGGCAGGAATATCAAATCTTGGCTTGGAAGTACCCATGATGGTAAACTCATCCTGAGATTTTAGCTCGGGCTGCTTCGGTTCTTTGACCTTAGCAGCAGCTTCGGCCAGCTCCCCAAAAGTAGCACTACGCTTACTGCTCGGATGGTTGATGATACTTTTATCTACCCTAAGCTCTTCTGGAGCTACATTCCAAGTATCTGCTGCTGCCTGAATCAGCATTGATTTGGCGGCTGCACCGGCGATGCGCATGGCATACTGCCCTGTGAATCGAACCGAAGCACTTCCTCCTGTAATTTGGAAGTTCATCGATTTCACTGCGGTTAGGAATATCCCATCGATTGTACCTTCTAGGAATTTTGGGAAATCTGCATTTCCAGCGATAAAGCCCTTCGCTACGGCATAGTTGGCATATTCCTTAGCTGCGGGCGCTTCTTGAAACTTAACTTTTGACCAATCCGCATCCATTTCGTCAGCGAGCATCATCGCCAAAGCGGTATGAACTCCCTGCCCCATTTCTGCATGGGGAATGATCGCGGTGACTGTATTATCCGGAGCGATCTTCAGCCAGATATTCATTACGGTTTCCCCTTCTTTGCCAATCAGCCCAGCTACTTTTGAAGCACGGTTTCCCGGTCGGATCGCGATTCCGATCACCAACGTACCTCCTGCCAAAACTCCAGCTCCAATAAATGCGCGTCTAGTCCATTTTTTCATAGCTAAAAATAATTAGAGTGTGGAGGCAGATTGGATGGTTTGAGACGCATTCTTTATTGCAGATTTGATTCTGCAATACATGCCGCAGCGGCAAATATTTCCTGACATGGCTTGATCAATTTCGGCATCCGTAGGTGTAGGATTTTCATTGAGCAAAGCCACGGCAGACATGATCTGCCCGGATTGGCA
>JBDNIP010000089.1:0-4172 GCA_041688245.1 Algoriphagus sp. | reverse complement strand
GCCAAAAACATGATGTAGAGCAGGCCGGCCGTGCCCGAAAGGATAATTCCACTGTCTCGCTCGATTAGTCCAAGACCATTTGGCCCCACTAGCGCGCCAGCGACGATCAAGCCTAAAAGTGGAGGAATTTTCAATCGGTTCAAAAAAATAGGAGCGAGTAGAATGATAACTAAAATCAACAGGAATTTGACCACCGGATTGGAAATCGGGAGATCAAAACTTGTCAATTCAAAAAGGAGTGTCATCAGCTTATCCGGTTAAGAAATTTCCTTGCTTACCAGATATCCAGTATAAGCTAAATATACACATAGAAGGATCAGCGACTGCCATCTTTCCAGCTGATGTTTTTTGCCAATATACATCGCCATAAACAGGAATACAGTTCCACCAAGTAGCATGTAAATATCTGTATCAAAGGAATCATTGTAATCTAGGGGTCGGATCAAACCACTGATTCCTATGATTAGGAGCAGGTTGAAAATATTGGATCCTACAATATTACCGATGGCGATGTCAGCATTCTTTCGCATTGCTGCCACCACAGAGGTCGCTAACTCAGGCAGGGAAGTCCCCGCTGCAATGATCGTGAGGCCAATTATTTTTTCACTGACACCTAATGACTGAGCCATTGCGACGGCGTTATCTACTACCAATTTTCCTCCACCAACTAAGCCAGCTAAGCCAATTCCGATCAAAATCCAGATTTTAAGCGTTGAATAAGTCTTGTTTTCTACAATTTCAGCAGTTGGATCTGATTTGAGTTGTGTAGCCACGTAGTATAAGAAGCCAAAGAAAAATGCGAACAAAATCGCCGCATCCAAACGCGAGATTTCGCTGGTTTCGTCAAAAAAGTAATTATTTGCCAAGAGCAATAAACCAACTGCTGCCAAAAAAGAAAAGGGGATTTCTTTCCATACGGTGCTCGATTGGACTACTAAAGGTGTGATTATTCCTGCGATACCGAGAATTATAAAAAGGTTGAAGTTATTAGAGCCAATGATATTGCCATACACGATGTCTGGGAAATTTCCCTGAGCAGCGACGGCATTGACCACCAACTCAGGTGCAGAGGTGCCAAAGGCAACTATTGTCAAACCGATGGCCAAATCGGAGACATTATACTTTTTGGCTAATACGGAAGCTCCGTCAACCAGCCAATCTGCACCTTTTACTAAAAGGGCTAATCCAATAAGTAATAAAACGATCTGAAGAGTCATTGACTTTAATAATTTGGGATTAAAATTAGACTGAAAAAAACATTCATTTTTTAAGGTATTGATAATTATTTTTTCTGAAAACTAATTGGGCTTTCAAGTATAAAGTTGAGGTGTCACTATATTTTTGAGAACTGTTTACTTTCGCAGCCTATAATCACTTTATTTTTATGAAAAAGCGCCTCTTTTTTTGCTTAGTAGTAGTGCTGATAGTCAATTAAATAAGTCTCTCACAGATGATTATACCTGAGCGTATCAAGGAAAAAATGACTTACTCTGTTTTAGATTTTGCACCATGGACAGGGGTAACATATAAGTGATCCGGTGATGACCTATGACCCTCCCTTGACTTATAAAATCGCAATTGACATCTGTGGCACGTTCAAAGACTCCACGAAAATGTATGAGCCATTCACTGAAATAGCTCGGACCTATAATCTCTTTATCGCAAATGGGGTGCCTGCAGACAAGATTAAAATTGCGGCGATCGTATACGAGGATATACCCAGAGCAGTACTAAGTAATGCAGCTTTTTATGATGAATATGGAATCGATAACCTGAATATTTTGGCTCTCCATGAGTTGAAAAAAGTGGGAGTGGAGTTCTATTTATGTGGACAAAGCATGGCTTTCCTTCAGCTTGCTCAGGAAGATATTACCCCAGAAGTGAAAGTTGCTATTTCTGCAAAAACTACCTTTGTAGCTTTGGATCAAATGGGCTACACATATATGGATGTGAGTGGCAATTAGGAAAGAATCGAGATTTTAGAGCCAAGAATCAAGGGCCCAGAACTAAGACCCAATAATTATGATTAGAAATCAATTGCGAGCGGATGGAAACAAAATTCTAGCGGCAGAATCTTATAATTACAAGAAAACAAATTGATGTTCAGCAGAAAGAGCTAAGGAAATATTTACAAAAAAAAGCTAATAGAATTATACTTTCGATCTTATATTTCCAGTACTCCCTGCTACTTAGAAGGGGAGAAAGGGTTTATTTTTCGGTTTTGATACCCATGATAGGCTACAGCAATCAAGATAATGCCAGCACCGGTAAGAGCTGCTGTTTTAATATCTGGATAACTATTCCAATGTCTGACTGCTATTGCCACTAATGCCCAGATACCCACAATTGAAAACTCTCTTAGGTTACGGGTCCAAATCATAAACAAATTAATCAGGGTAGCTACGCTTATCATAATGATGACCCATGTGAACTCACTAAATGGTCCCATCAATTCAATTTTCGTAAGATAAGCCGAGACGTTTGTAATAGTAGCTACGGCAATCCAACCACTATAAATAGCAATAGGCCACCAAACCCCGAAAATGATCTTAGCTGGAGCATCCCATCTTTCCATATTTAGGTTGAGGATCAAAATAATCAGAGTAGTCATGATCATAAACATGACAATGACGCTAGAGCCAGTATGATTCATCAGCCAAAACCAAAGCCACGCACTGTTAAGAATATTAGTTATGATCAGATAGGGGCCTATCTGAGAAAGAAAACTTGAGTCTTTATCAGGACTAAATGCTCTCCTGATAAAAAAAATAGCTTGCGCAGCTAATGCTAAATAAATAATCCCCCAAATCGAAAAAGCATAACTAGCTGGAGTGAAAAGGGTTTGATATTCATTGCTTAGCGAGCTTACAGTATTTCCATTGATACCATTGACATTAATCCAGTAATTCCAAAATATCACTGCTATCAAAACGATGGCATTGAGAATTGCATAAATTTTATGCGATTTTTTCATTCTTTTGATCAACAAGTGGTTTCAAATTTTGAAGTAAGGTCGGAATTAATTCGCTGACAGTAGGATGCGTCTGTACTGAATTCATCAAAGTTTTATAACTCATTTCACCATAGATAGCTGTGATGAATGTGCTGATTATTTCATCTCCACCTGTTCCAAATACACAGGCTCCTATAATCTTCTCTGATTCAGCATCCACCAGAACCTCCATTTTTCCATTAGTTTCCCCTTTTTCTTTGGCACGAGAGATATCTGACATAGCCATCTGAGCATACAAGACTTTCTTTCCACTCTCTTTTGCTTGATTTTTTGTCATCCCTGCCCGACCTAATGGAGGATCTATGTAAATGGCGTAATTGAGTGTCCGATGAGCTAAGGTCTTGGTTCCATCTCCCAATAAGTGGTTCTTGACGATTTCAAAATCATCATAAGAAGTATGTGTAAAAGCTCCTTGCCCATTGCAATCGCCTAAAGCAAAAATCCCTGGTACATTAGTTTCTAATCTCGAATTCACCTTAATGTATCCTTTCTCATCCACCTCCAAATCAGCGTGCTCAGGACAGATCAGATCAGTGTTTGATTTTCTACCGGTGGCCAGAAGTAGGTGCGTGCCAGTAACTGATTGCGGGTTTAGTTCATCACCGAATGTGATTTTGATTTTACCTGACTTTTTCTGTTTTACCTTTGCTTTCTTTGCGGAGCAGTAGACTTTTATTCCCTCTTCCTCTAAAATTTTTTGTACCAAAGATGATGTGTCTTCGTCCTCTCTTGAAATCAAAAAATCTCCAATTTCTATCACAGTAACCTTAGAACCAAATCGGTGAAAGATCTGTGAAAACTCCAAACTAATATAGCCACCTCCCAGAATGATCAATTCTTCGGGGACTTTTTCAAGTTTCAGAATGGATTCATTGGTAAGGTAATCCACAGATTCAAATTCCTCTGGGACCACAGGCCTAGCACCCACATTTATGAAAATCTTTTCAGCTTGAATAATTCTTTCACCTATTTTTACCGTTTTCGTATCGACAAATTCTGCATTGCCTTTAATACAGGTAATTTGTTCATGATCATTCAGTGATTTCGCTATACCATTCCTAGATTTCTGGACCAGATTATCCTTCCTGTTTTTGACGGCTTTCAAATCTATTGTGGGCGAATTGGGGATTTCGATTCCCAACTCAGACGCATTCTGGAT
>JBDNIP010000650.1:0-3074 GCA_041688245.1 Algoriphagus sp. | reverse complement strand
TTGATATAATTTCATCATCTTAAGCAAATTAAAAATTTGTATTTATATAAAGGTGTAGATGCATCCGACAATTGTGGCGGACTATACCTAGTACTAACCAAGTTTCTTCTACTCCCAGAGAGGGGCTTTTATTATATCTCAATTATTTATAATGACCGTATAAAGTTGCTGATATAACCATTAAAATTATAGTGAAAACTGCATATCCAACCACATATAATCTTGGCATTAGTTTATTTAATCTAATTAATTCATCTGTTATATTAATAATTTTTTCCTTTCCTTTTTTAAAAAAAATAAAATAATTTATTGCTAGAGGAGTTAAAGCTATTGCGAATAAGAGGGTTCTTGAAGAAATATAATAAGAAAACGTCACAAATGAGATCATTAGCAATGAGATCAAATTTATACCTTGTAGCATTGAAACCAACCAAAAAGCGTCGGCAACTTGATCTTCTCTTTTTCTATATTTTGACGGTTTACCGCATGCAGCATAATAAAGCATTAAAAAAAAGTTCTTTACCATAGTGTCAATTTTCATTATTATAAGCGTCATATATATCATTAGCCATTCTACCAGTAAAATAAATAGCTGCTCCTGCCCCAACAATCCAACCTACAGGAGAAGTTGCAAAAATAAGTGCGGCAGCACCAACACCTAAATCTGCTGCATTCAAAACTATATTATTTAAAGATGGATCAATAGCAACGTTTATACCTGAAACAATAACTGATGCAAAAAAGAAAGGTCTAGATAAACTCCTTCCGACTGCCTTAGTAACGCTTAATGCTTTTTGGCTATTTTGAACAGCCTTTGAACTTCCCTTGAAATATCCAGAGTAAGTTTTCTGAAGCTTTGTTCTAGAGCTATTTCGATAAGCATTTACGGAGTTATAAGTATCTTTTGCTTCGTTAAAGGCTAAAGAAGTTGATGTAAGATATAGTGCCAAAGATGCTCCTTTCAAATAATTACCATCATTTGGATTCCCCCCAAACTCCCCAGCCCCAAATAAATTAGGACTACTTTCAAACCCAATTGCAGAAATATTCTTAGTGCTACCATCAGCAAATTCCAAATACCTGAAAATCGGACTGGTTCTATTGCCATTTTTGTCCTGAGAGATGTTCATCCCCAGCCAGACCGCATTTCCTCCTTCAGAATAAGAACCACTAAAGCTCATTGAACCAGTTGAATTTCTGGAATCCTGAGTGGAATATCCATCGGAGTATTCAAACATCCCGGTAGGATCGGAGTATTTAACCGGATTGTTAAATCCATACCGATACGGTGTCAAACCAGGTGCTAATTCCGCCAACGCATCCAGTACAATCCATCTTCCTACCACCGGATCATACATCCTAGCCCCTTAGTCATAAAGTTCTATCCCAAGGTGGCCGATTCCTTCCTTGCCATTGTATAAATACGGATTTATTTTGATTCCGCCATATTGATATCCCAATCCTGAAAGCTCAACGCCCCATGGGTCATAGTGTGTTTCCTGCACAATCAGCGGTCCCGTGCTCATCACTCGAAACTGATCAAACCATACGTTTTCGGATGTCTCATTCACCAAGAAGGTCTCAATATAGCCATCCTTTGGAACTGCTAGCTTTTGAACAAGCTCTTCATGCTTGTTTCTTGCTTTTTTTGACAATACCACCTTTCCTTTCTCACAAAGCACCGAATCCGAGTCATATAGCGCATAGCCCATATAGGCCTCTGGAGCGGGTTTCTGCTGAAGTTCGGTGATCACCAGCGCAATCACATTGGCGATGGCGATCTCATTGGGAGCAGCACTGAGCGTCTGCCCATACTCGCCTAGGGTGCGGATGATTCTTCAACTGTATTCTGTTATTCGAAAATAAGCGACCACAATAAAAGCTATCAAGGAAATCAATAACGAAACCAAAAGAATGATGAATTTTTTCTTTCTTTCGGTGCTTTCTGTTCGGTTAATGAGATGAACAAAATCGATGATATCAGAAAAATGACCGTAGAAAGGATGGCTGTCTATTCCTTGTTTTGTAAGAATTCCTTTCAATCTGTAGAATAGGACATTTACTATCAGGGCTAAGTCTATTAAGGCAAAAATTGATATTACCGAAAAACCTTCCATTATGGTTGATCACAGTCAAAATCTAACATCAATTCCCTGGTATTGCCATTCCTGATTAAAAAAAATTGAGTTGCCCCTTTGGTTTAAAAATAGAATCTTCTGCAACTAGTTCTGTATGAATCCCACTCACTTCAAGGTGAAGAATCAAGCTTTTCTTCATTTTTCTAAAGCTTTCAAATTCGACTGTTTTTATGTTATGATTATCGCTATCCCTGTAGGAATTAATAATTACACCACTAATCTCTTCATTAAAAGCACGATCTTTTGCTTTACATCTTGTTTTTTGCCAGTCTCCTGAATGGAGGTCTATTTTCCCTGTGAAAATTAATGTTACCAACACTAAAAAAATCACAACCCCAATTAGAATCTCGAATCTCCTTTTCATCATTTCCCTAGGACAAATCGTTTTAAATCAAATGTATAAGTGTAGCTATAATTCCTGCTGTAACCAACTGGAGACCCAAATGAAATCCCAATTGTTGAGGTTTTATAGGCTTCTCCATAACGTCCATTATTGCTATTACTACCTGATTGGTAGTCTAAAACCCACGCTGAGTAACTGTCAGAAACTCCTAAACCTTCTAATGTGCTGAATTCAAGTTGTTCATTATTGGGTCCACTTACGGTACCTCCAAAAACTCCAACGGAAGCATCTAAACCGGCCGAAGGACCTACCGATAAAACTATTCTCCACTCTCCATCATTTTGCCTTCTAATTAATCCAATAGAAAAATTACCTAAAGGAGCTACAGTCACATTTACTCCTCCCATTTCCATAACTGTGGCATCTCTATGCATTTTCCCGCAATCAGGACAATTATTTTCACCACTAGTAGCCCCCATTTTCTCCTCTTGATAACCAGTATTGACTGATACAACCGAACTTGATGAAGCCATTTTATCTTCGGATTTTTCCTTTTTATCAGAATTATAACCCCCATCCTCAGTATGACTCCA
>JBDNIP010000649.1:0-8558 GCA_041688245.1 Algoriphagus sp. | reverse complement strand
GTCTTCCGGTCATTAATACACTGCAAGATTTGATGCTTTCGGGCGATAAGGTCATCCGTATCGAAGCAGTACTCAGCGGCTCAATGAATTTTATTTTCTCAGAACTCGAAAAAGGTAATCCATTCTCTGAGGTAGTGAAGGTTGCTAAGGAAAAAGGCTATACTGAGCCAGATCCAAGAGATGATTTGAGCGGAATGGATGTAGCGCGAAAAATATTGATTTTGGGCAGAGAGGCTGAGCAGACTTTGGAGTTTGATGACATCACCATTCAAAGTATGGTTCCTGAAGATTGCCAATCGGCGAGTTCAGTTTCAGAGTTTTTTGAAAAGCTCAAAGCACATGATCAAGAATTTGAATTACTTCTGGCAGAAGCTGTGGCAAAGGGTGAGTGCCTTCGATTCATGGCAACGCTAGAAAATGGTAAAGCAAAAGTAAGCCTGAATTCCCTTCCAAATTCACATCCATTCAGTTCCTTGAGTGGAAGCGATAACATGATTCTGATGACCACAGATCGCTATCATGATCAACCGATGATTATTCGAGGCCCCGGTGCTGGAGCAGATGTAACTGCCGCAGGAGTTTTTGCGGACGTCATTCGAATAGGTAACTATACTCGAGAATGATATCTGCCAAAGCTTTTGCCCCAGCTACAGTAGCTAATGTTTCTTGCGGTTTTGATATCCTTGGATTTGCGATAGATACGATGGGAGACACCGTAAAGTTGGTACTTAAAGATGATCCAGGACTTTCTATAGTTTCGATTGAAGGAGACCAGGGAAGACTGCCTTTGGAAGTCAAGAGAAATACCTGCGCGGTTGCTATTCAAGCGATGTTGGATGAGATGGGTGTGAATCCCGGAATTGATATTTACCTACATAAGGGACTTCCACTTGGTTCGGGTATGGGTTCAAGCGCAGCCAGTGCTGTAGCTGCTTTGGTGGCTGCTAACGAAATCTTAGGAAACCCCTTTGAGAAAAAAGACCTGCTTCCTTTTGCGATTGCTGCAGAAAAAGTGGCCTGTGGAGCTGGCCATGCAGATAATGTAGCACCAAGCTTAATGGGTGGATTTGTTTTAATTCGGGACTATCATCCATTGGATGTGATCAAGCTTCATGTGCCTGACCAATTATACTGTACGCTCCTGCATCCTCATTTTGAGTTGAATACTGCGGATTCACGCTCTGTGCTGAGAGATCAGGTGCTGATGCGAGTATCTACAATCCAATCGGGGAATGTTGCAGGATTCATCGCCGGCTTGTATCAGGAAGATTATGAATTGATCTCGCGATCACTCAAAGATGTCATTGCGGAGCCTTATCGGGCAGTTTTAATTCCGGGATTTTATGAGATCAGAGAGACGCTGAAAGATGCAGGTGCCTTGGGAATGGGTATTTCAGGATCTGGACCAACGCTTTTTGCACTTTCAAAAGGCGCTGAAACTTCGACAAAAATTGCTGCTGCGGCACAAGAGATCTATCAAACGATCGGTCTAGAAGTAGATATCTATTTCTCCAAAATCAACACTCAGGGAGCATATGTGATCCATGAATGAGTCAAAAAACTTGAGCTAAATTCCCAAATCGAATTTGTATGAAATTTTACAGTACCTCAAATCCCTCACATCTAGTAGACTTATCCGAAGCGGTAGTTAAAGGATTAGCTCCTGATCAAGGTTTATACATGCCTGAGTTAATTCCGGTTTTAGAAGCGTCATTTTATGAAGCGTTTTCAGAATTGACTTTTCAGGAAATAGGCTACAAAGTCATTGATGCACTTTTTTCTTCAGCGCTTTCTGATTCGCAAATCAAGGAATTGGTAGATCATACTTTAGTCTTTGATGCGCCTCTAGTGGAGATCGAACCAGATGTCTACAGTTTAGAACTTTTTCACGGACCAACCTTAGCTTTTAAGGACTTTGGAGCTCGGTTTTGTTCCAAATTGATGAGTATGCTCATTGCTAAATCAGATCAAAAAGTTCGGGTATTGGTGGCAACTTCCGGAGATACAGGAAGTGCGGTTGCAAATGGATTTTTGGGTATGGACGGAGTCGAAGTGATCATTCTTTTTCCAAAAGGAAAGGTGAGTGAACTTCAGGAAAAGCAGTTTACGACTTTGGGGCAGAATATTACATGCCTGGAAGTGGAAGGGGTCTTTGATGATTGTCAGCGAATGGTCAAACAAGCTTTCCTAGATCAGGAATTAAATCAGATATTAGTCTTGACTTCTGCAAATTCCATAAATGTAGCCCGTTGGATTCCACAGTGTCTGTACTATTTCTATGCCTGTTCCAGACTGCCAAAAAATGGCAAAAAAGTAGTGTTCGCTGTCCCGAGCGGGAATTTTGGAAATCTTGCTGCTGGGATTTTAGCGCAGCGAATGGGTTTGCCAATCGCTCATTTCATAGCTGCTACCAATGAAAATAAAGTTGTTCCTGAGTTTTTGGCCGGAGAAGATTTTTTGGCTAAGCCTTCTGTCCAGACTATTTCAAATAGCATGGATGTAGGCAATCCAAGTAATTTCCCCAGGCTTTTGGCTTTATATGAGTTTGATGAGGATCGGCTGAAGGATCAAGTCAGCGGTGCTTACTATTCCGACGTGGCCACGGTGGAGGCTATTCAGTCAATTAAGAAAAAAGGCTATATTATTGACCCACACGGAGCCGTTGGCTATTTGGGTTTGGTCGATTTTATGAATGCGAATGAAGGCTTCCAAGGCGTATTTTTGGAAACTGCACATCCCGGAAAATTCCGTGATGTGGTGGAAAAAGCATTGGGTGAAAAGCTGGTTTTGCCAGAGCGATTGGCTGCTTTCTTAGATGGCGAAAAGAAAGTAATTCCAATGCGAAATTATTTTGAGGAGTTTAAGGGGTTTTTGAAGAAGCTTGATTAAAACTTCCTAGTTGACTGTTAAAAATGTTGAAGGGAGGCTTCTTTGATCGTATCATTTGATACGATCAAAGTTGGAATTTATGAGATCATCTGGAAAAAAATGGTTGATTGTTCAGTAGTCTTGAATTAAAACTACTTCTTTCGCTCGATCGTGTAATCCACCAAGGCAGAAAGAGAAGTTTTGTATTCGGATTCTGGAAACTGGTTTAGAATCGCCATCGCCTCTTCGTAGTATCGATGCATGGCTGCCTTGGCATAGTTTAGTCCGCCGCTCTTCTTGACGAAATCGATTACCTCTTTGACCGCTTTTTTATTGTCGCTCTTATTCCGATCAGACTTATGATTCGTCTCTTTTCCAACCATTCTGCCTGAGAGAGTGCATATATCAAGGGTAAAGTCATCTTTTTTTCTTTGATATCAATTCCCAATGGCTTACCGATTTCGTCATCGCCATAGTCAAAAAGGTCGTCTTTGATTTGGAATGCCATTCCTACTTTCTCTCCAAATTCCCGCATTTTTAGAATTATTTCTTCTGTACCAGCGGTACTGGAAGCTCCCACAGCGCAACAGGAGGCCATTAGGCTAGCAGTTTTCTGACGAATAATCTGATAATAGACTTCTTCAGTGATATCGAGTTTTCGAGCTTTAGCGATCTGAAGAAGTTCCCCTTCGGACATTTCTTTTACAGCATTGGAGACGATTTTCAACAAATGAAAATCATTATTGTCTACACTCAGGAGCAGGCCTTTGGATAACAGAAAGTCGCCAACTAAAACCGCAATCTTATTTTTCCAAAGTGCGTTGACAGAGAAAAACCCTCTACGATAGTTGGCATCATCGACGACGTCGTCGTGAACTAATGTGGCCGTGTGCAAAAGTTCGATCAAAGCAGCGCCTCTATGAGTAGATTCATTGATGCCTCCACACAGTCCTGCGGAGAGAAATACAAACATTGGTCTCATCTGCTTTCCCTTTCGCTTCACGATGTAATTCATGATATGATCCAGAAGTTTGACCTTGCTTTTCATCAAATCCTTAAACTTGAGTTCAAACTCAGTCATTTCGAATGCGATGGGTTGTTGTATTTGCTTAAGGTCTGGTTTCATTCGGTATTTGGTGTTGTAAAATTACTACGGTTTACTTCTTGGACAAGAATATTCCCATATAGAATAGGAATACACCCTTGAACGTAACGTTTTTGAAAATTTACATTTTGAAAAGAATAACTCACAACTAACCTAAAACATAACGCACAATGAAGAATTTAAAAATTCAAATCAAGTGAGCCATTATATTTACTCGTGTTACTCTGTTTTGGATGCTCGTTGAGAAGTTATTGGGCTGGTATGATGAAGAAATTGCTGATCATGCGATCTGAACTAATATCTTTGCAGTAGTAGCGATTAGCGTCTACGGCTTTGCACTTTCAGACAAAAAGCCAAACCTCTATCAGGGGTCAGATGACCGTGAACAAAGAGTACTTGCAGGTATCATCATCACTTTTTAATTGTCTTGCTGGGTTCCCCCAGTCAATACATTACTTCAGGATGGATCAGTCCTGACTATTTTCCAAAGGCGATCAATTATGTTGTGGGATCGGGAGAAATGACTCAAGCCGATGCAGAGGCCTATTTCAACTTAGAAAGTCACATACTTTAAACCTCAACTGGAGTGGTTATGGTGGAAGTGATTACTGTTGCGATCGTAGTATTTTTTTGTGAGTTCAAAATTTTGAAACAGATTAACCATCATTGAGGAAATCAAACAGGAGGAATCAATTTGCGTATCTTTGTTTCAACTAATGTTAAAACACTATCCTTTGGAGGAGAAATATATCAAACATCGATACGAGCCTATTCTCCCAAGTAAGGATGAATGGCCAGTGGTCAAGCTGGCTAGGGAGCGTAAAGAATTTGTAAAAAAAGTAGCTGAATTAGCCGAAGATCGGATCTTATCTCAGACAGGAAATAATTCTGAAATCCTTCGAGAAGAATTAGAGACGACGCTTTATCGTGAAAAACTTCGATTAAAGCAGAATCCCTGGGTAGTAGACCCGGATGATGAGGGTGAGTTTTGGAGACAGGTAAAATCTTCGTTGCTGACTGTAAATGGCGAATCAAAAAAAGCCTTAAGATTCGAGGGATATAAATCTGTTCTAAATAAAATCACCAATCGCTACGCTGAGGAAATTGCCAGTAATTTCAAAGCCACTCACTACAAGATCACCAGAAGTGTGGTGACTTATGGGTTTTCCCGGCTTTTGAATGCAGCTCGGGTAAAAGGTTTTAAGTCGCTTTTCAGCAATCAATTTACCCTTCGGGATAAAATTCAAATTACCGGAGAAACAGAACAGATTCGGGATTTGGCCACTAAAGGTACCATCATCATGGTCCCGACTCATTTCAGTAATTTGGATAGTATTCTAATCGGGTGGATCATCTCTGTTCTTGGATTGCCTCCGTTCATTTATGGAGCTGGACTTAACTTATTCAATATTTCAATTTTCGCCTACTTTATGAATGCGCTCGGTGCCTATAAAGTAGACCGTCGGAAGAAGAATCTGATGTATTTGGAGACGTTGAAGACCTACTCCAAAGAGGCGATTCAGTTTGGCTGTCACAGCTTATTTTTTCCGGGCGGAACTAGATCTCGAAGCGGTATGATCGAGTCTAAGTTGAAACTTGGCTTACTCAGTACCGCCATCGAAGCTCAACGTGCGAATTATCAGGCAGGTATTAATGATATTTCGGGGAAGATATTCATTGTGCCAGTTACGATTAATTATCATTTTGTACTTGAAGCACCAGGTTTGATTCGAGACCACCTGAGTGCCACTGGACAGGAGCGGTATTATAAAGAGAATGATGAATTCTCTTCCTCATATAAAATTTCAAAATTTTTAGTAAAGTTTTTCACTAAAGGATCTGATATCTCGGTATCCATTGGAAAGGCGATGGATGTACTGGGAAATTATGTGGATAAGGATGGCATAACAATCGATAAAAATGGACGACAAATCCGGACGAGTGATTATTTCATGTCAGATGGAAAAGTGACTGTAGATGCACAGCGTGAAGAAGAATACACAAATATGCTGGGCAAGCGAATTGTAGAAGAATTTCACAAGATCAATCGTGTATTTAGTTCCCATTTGGTGGCTTTTACAGCCTTTGAGCTGATTAAAAGTGAAAACAGAAAGCTGAGTCTTTTTGAATTACTCCGATTACCTGAGGAAGATCTGTTTCTAGAATATAAGATATTTGAGGATGCCTGTCAAAGAGTATTGAATATGATCTATGAGTTGAAGTCTCAGGGGCTGATCGATACTGCACCACATTTAAATACAGCTATCGAAAAGATTATTAGTCACGGTATGGATAATGTCGGGATGTATCATGCCAAGCGACCGTTAATACGGGCTGAAAATGGAGCTATTACCACACAAGACATGAGCTTACTATATTTTTACCACAATAGATTGACCGGATATGGACTTGAAAAACTCTTCTAAAAAAGAAAAAGTCATCGGGGTGATCGGTGTGGGAAGTTTTGGGACTGTAATCGCAAATATGCTTGCCGAAAAAAGTCAGGTGATCGTTTATTCTCGAAAAGCTGAAGTTGTCGCTGAAATCACTAGTCTACATACTGCTCAAGGAAAGCAACTATCCGAAAGTATAAAGGCTACATTAGATCCTGAGGAAATTTGCCTGCAATGCGAGGTATTGTTTTTCATGATTCCTTCTTCGGCATTTCAAGAAGTGGTTCGGACATTCGCTCCGTTTTTGTTTCCTTACCATTTGATTATCCACGGAACCAAAGGTCTGAGTTTGAATCTTAACCCCGGTGAATCACTGGAGACAGTCAAAAAAATCAGGAGAAGCCAGATTCTCACCATGAGTGAAGTGATTCTCAAGGAAACCGTTGCGGTAAGAGTTGGCTGTCTGGCTGGACCTAATCTTTCGAAGGAACTCACCAAAGGTCAACCTGCGGCTACGGTGATTGCTAGCAAATACAATGAAGTGATCTTGGAAGGACAGCGCCTGTTACGATCTGAGAAGTTTCAGGTTTACGGCAATTCGGATATTATAGGTGTGGAGTTATCTGGAGTTTTGAAAAATATCATTGCTATTTCAGCAGGAGCACTGGCAGGATTAGGTCTGGGTGAAAATGCAAAAGGCTTGCTGATTTCTAGAGGTATGGTAGAGATGGTGCATTTGAGCAATGCATTGGGAGGAAGTGTCAAATCAGTTTTTGGCCTTGCTGGGATAGGAGATCTAGTTACTACGTGTAATTCTGTGGATTCAAGAAATTTCACAGTAGGTTATCGACTTGCAAAAGGAGAAAAGCTCAAAGAGATTTTGGAGGATATGGATGAAGTTGCAGAGGGAATCAATACCGTTCGGATTATCAAAGGATTTCTAGAAACTTCACAGCTTCGTGCACCAATAACCGAAAACCTATATCGGGTGTTGTTTGAAGATCTGGAAATCGGAGAAGCACTTCAGTTTTTGATGAAATATCCCTTTAGTGTGGATGTAGACTTTCTTTAGAACTTAGATTTTTTCCTGATCATTTTTAAATGTGTGTACTCTATACTTATCTTAAGACTATGTTAATGCGGTTTTTGACCAAAGAAGAAAGCAATAAAATTAGACAAGAAGAGTTTTTGGCTCTTTCAGGGGAGGAGCGGATTTTGTCTTTTTTGAAATTGAGCAGAAGAATTAATCAACTTTTTCCGTCCGAAAAGACATTTGAAGAACGGACAAAAGGGAATTTTATAATGAAGCGGAAATGAGCCAAATATGGAAGGATTATATTTCTCATTTTATTGAACTAGCAAATAAACATCATGTCAAAATGCTTTTGATATATGGGGGGCTGTAAATTTTCACGGATACCAAAGGTATTCTGCGGATGTTGATTTTTGGATTAAAACTGATCCTGAGAACCTTGATAATTTGATTTTGACTTTTCAAGAAATGGGATTTGAAGTGTCTTCATTTCCAGAAGAAGTTATCAATCAACAGAAAAATATATCAGTAAAATTTACTCCTGCAGATCTGGATTTAGAATTAATAACAAAATTCGAAATCAGTAAATCCTTCGATGAAGCTCACCATTCCTCAGATGAGGTGGTTATAACAGGACATTATTTAAGAAAATGGAGAGTTCTGAATTTTGACGATTTACTGGAAAGTAAAAAAAGGGCAGCCCGCCCAAAATATTTTCTAGGTATAGAACAACTGAAGCGAAACAGAGGCTTGGGCTCCAACTGAATTATCGTTTACCTAGCAGGGATCAATTTCACCAATAATCCTGTGCCTTCGGTGACCGCATAGAGGTAGCCATCCGGGCTTTGAGATACTTGACGGACTCTTCCAATATTCTGAAAAAGCTTTTCTTCTCCAGAAAAGGTCGTTCCATTCAGTTCTATTCTTGCAATATGCTGTTTGGCCAGAGCGGCCACTAAAATATTTCCATTCCATTCAGGATAGCGACCTGAAGTGATCAAGGTCATCCCACAAGTAGCAATGGAAGGAACCCAATAATGCTTAGGCTGTTCCAGTCCACCTTTTGAAGTGATATTGGAAATGGGTAAGCCGTTATAATTGATGCCGTATGTAATGAGTGGCCAACCATAGTTTTTAGCTTTTTCGATCAGATTTAGTT
>JBDNIP010000648.1:0-1387 GCA_041688245.1 Algoriphagus sp. | reverse complement strand
GGAGATTCGCTCGCTGAAGTTGTAAATCATTTCCGTATGATCTGAAAAATCGGTTGGAACCATTATTTTCTTTGGTAGGCCTGGAGGCCTTTTTTCCTGTAGCATCAATATAGAGCATGGTGCCTTCTTCGCAATTCCCTTGGCCAAAGATCCACTTCCTTGCAGGGTTTCCTTTCGTCCCATGATCATTAAGTCCACATCCTTGACAAGAGCCCATCTCAATAAGGTTTCCTGTTGATTCTCGCCTTCTTCGGCAAATATTTCAATCTCTATATTTTCTGGGAAGTCGAAATGCTTCAATTTATCAGCAATCATTGCCTTAATCGATTCATCGCTTGGCGCTAAAAGCTCTGGGTGTCTATCAAGAATTTCTTGTGGAATAGCGAGATCTTTTGCCACATGGACGAAATAACACTTGTCGATCCCCAAAAATTTTAAAAAGACAATGGTCTTTTCAATAAGGATGTCATCCATTTCAGTCAGGTCTAGACCGATCATGGCCTTAGAAAAGTATTTCATAGTGATATGTGATTTATACCCCTTAATTTAGGGTTTTGATTGGGTAATTGGAACAGTTATTTTTTTTTGAATGTATAAATACCGTTCGAGATAATAATATAAGATGAAAGTAATGCAGAAGTATTTCTTGGCGATTGTTCCAACTGGGCAAATTCAACAGGCAGCGGATAAACTAAAGACTGAACTCAAAGTGCAGTTAAATATCAGGTACGCCTTGAAATCTCCTGCTCATGTGACACTTAAAATGCCGTTTAGCTATAATGAGGCAAAAGAAAAGGTACTCTTAGAGAAGCTGGAAAATTTTTTGTCCACAAAAAAAGCCTTAAAAATTAAAGTTGGTGGAACTGACACGTTTGGAAAGCGAGTTATTTTTTGGAAAATTCAGGCGGATTCCAAGCTCACTGAACTTCAGGCTGATTTAAAGACCTTCTGTAAAAGAGAGTTAAGTCTCGTGGATGAATTGAGCGATCGCAATTATCATCCACATATGACCATCGCTTTTAAGGATGTGAAGGAGCGGGATTTTGATCAAGCGAAAGCGCTAATTCAGAAATCTGACATTGATCAGTCATGGAATGTTTGCTCGGTGGAATTATTGAAACGAATTGATGGTAAGTGGGTAGTAATTCATTCATTAAAAATGGCTTCAGAATAATGGTAAATAGTCAGTTCAGTTGTTAATCTTCAAAATCCCACTCTCTTCGCCAATTCCCAGTAATAAACTTCGAGGGATGGAATTTCCAGGGAAGTACATATGGACTATGTTTTGTTGAGAATTAGTTTCCTGAAGTAAAATACTATTTCGGACTTCGATCTGAGTAGAAATAGAAATAGGATTGGACTCGTAATAAGCCCAAATCGCATCTTC
>JBDNIP010000088.1:0-5974 GCA_041688245.1 Algoriphagus sp. | reverse complement strand
TTTTTCTGGTCAAATTCGTAGAAATCGTCATCCATATCCTGCACTCGGATCATTCCTTCGCATTTGGTCTCAGTGATTTCTACAAAGACTCCCCATTCAGTGATACCACTTACGATTCCATCGTAATCTTTGACCTCAGCAAGGGACATGAATTCCACTTGCTTATATTTGATAGAAGCACGCTCCGCATTTGCTGCGCGTTTTTCCCGCTCGGATGAATGGACGCATTTTTGTTCCCAGCTTTCTGCACCAGGTGATTTAACATTATCCAAATAAAGCTCAAGTAAACGATGAACCATCATATCAGGATACCTTCTGATAGGTGAGGTGAAATGCGAGTAATGCGCGAAGGCAAGTCCAAAGTGTCCTTTTGGCTCGGTAGTATACTTCGCTTTCGCCATACTTCGGATTGCCAATTGCTCCAAGACGTTTTGCTCAGGTTTTCCTTGAATTTCTCCCATTAGCTTATTCAGGGCTACGGAAATTTTTTGCTCATTATCTATGTCCATTTTATGACCAAATCGCTTGGCAAAACCAGAAAAAGTTTCTAAGCGCTCCATGTCTGGAGAATCATGTGTTCGGTATATGAAGGTGTCGTTGCCTTTATTTTTATTGAAAATAAACTCAGCGACATATTTATTGGCTAACAGCATAAACTCTTCAATCAACTTGTGAATGTCTCTTCGCTCTTTCACAAATAACCCAAGTGGCGTACCTGTTTCATCAAGTTTGAATTTCACTTCTACTGTTTCAAAATTCACTGCGCCGTGGTTAAATCTCTCCTGCCTTATTTTTATAGCAAGGGTATTGAGTAGGGTCAACTCCTGAAAGAAATCTCCCGATTGATTGTCAATATTTTCTTGAGCACCTTCATAGGAGAATCGACGATCGGAGTGAATAATCGTTCGGCCAATCCAGTGGTTTTTCACGTTTCCCTGAAGATCAACTTCGAATACACATGCAAAAGTCAGTTTATCTTCATTTGGTCTGAGCGAACAAAGGCCATTGCTCAATCGCTCTGGAAGCATCGGAATAGTCCGGTCTACCAAATACACGGAGGTTGCTCTATTATAAGCTTCCTTCTCTAATGCCGTATTAGGCTTGACGTAATGAGTCACATCAGCAATGTGAACTCCTACCTCAAGATTTCCATTTTCTAATTCCCGATAGGAGATGGCATCATCAAAGTCCTTGGCATCTGCCGGATCAATGGTAAAAGTGATCACATCTCTGAAATCTTTTCTTGTCTTGATTTCTTTGGAAGTGATTTTATCCGAGATATCATTCGCTTCTTGATCGGGTGCATCAGGATATTCAAAAGGCAGTCCAAATTCTGCCATAATGGAATGAATTTCCACTTCGTGAAGCCCCGCTTTTCCTAGCACTCGGGTGACTTCACCAGATGGGTTTTTATCTCCATCGCGCCATTCAGTAAGCTTGACGATTACTTTTTCGTTGTGTTCAGCGCCCATGAGATCTCCTCGATGCACAAAGATATCTTTATGCATTTTTTTGAAATCAGGTACGATGAAAGCAAATCGTGGAGAGATCTCCACTCGACCTACAAATTCATCACGATTTCGATCCAGCACCTCAAGAATCTTACCTTCTGTACGGCCTGTTTTTCCCTTAACAGGATAGACCATCACTCGGACACGGTCACCATCAAGTGCCTGCTTCATGTCCGCTTCTTTCACCATGATATCTCCCAATGAGTTCGGATCTTCTTCTCTGATGATAAAGGCAAATCTTGCATTGACATAGTCCACTTGACCTATGATGTAGTCAGGGTCTTGAGTGGAAGAGTAATAATTACGGGAATTTCTTGAAACAGAGCCATCAGCGACTAATTTGCTTAGTATAGGCTCAACTCCATCTTTGGAGATAGCATCTCTGATTTCGAGCTTTTTAGTGATTTGTTTTGCATTGAATTCCAAACCGTAGTTAGAATCTAAAAATTGAATGATTTTTCTGGCTAGACTACTAGCATCAGGCTTATCTGGCCTAGATTTTTTAGTTGTTTTTTTCTTATCTGAATTTCTTCCCATGTTTTGGGTTGTTGTGTTTAGTTAAGTTAAAAAGATTCTTACTGGGACCGTTTACCCTTGTATGATCTTTTGATTAATCTTTTAAATGAATCACCTCAATGTTCAGCTCTACATCCTGAGGATTCATCGCTAAATATATTCTGGCCGTTACCTCCACATCTTTTAGACAATAAATTTTGATTTTTTCTATATCTTTTTCTAGATAAAAAGTGGCATTCACTTGGCTTCCGTCTAAGTTATCTTTAGAAGACTCTATACCAAAAACAGCTGCTAAAAGTTCGAGTCGGGTGTAATACTTATAATCTCCAAACTTCCAAAGCTCCATGGTATCCAAATGTCGAACTTCCCAAGGCTTCTTCCCAGCTATTTGCAAGGGTTCGGGAAGTCCTATCACATGAATTAACATTCTTCGGCATAAATAGGGAAAATCAAATTCTTTTCCATTGTGCGCACACAGAATCCACTGCTTTTTATCAAGTAAAGCTTTGAATTCCAAAAGAAGTTCCCGCTCCTGTGGATGCGAAATACATTTGGATCGAAGGACAAGCTTTTTTTCTTTCTTATTCTTCTGAAAATACCCAAGTCCAATACAGACAACCTTACCAAACTCCGCATGAATTCCCGCCCGATCAAAGTACAAATCTCCCGGTGCCAAATCTGTTCGATCGGTTTTGATGAGTTTCTCCTTCTTTAACCATTCATCTTTCAGCCGATCTGGGAGCTCCCCATAGCTCTCAGTAACTGAGGCAGTCTCAATGTCCAAAAAAAGAATTTCGCTGAGTTGATCTAAAAAAGTATTCATAGAGAAAGGTTTAAGCGTGAAGGATTCCTTCTAGCCCGATCTCGGGGATAAAGCTGATAAATCCCGGATCAAAACTGCCTGAAGTAAAGATAAACTTTTTGTCAAATATTTGATCCATAATATAGTAGCTTACCCAAAATTCATTAGTCAAGGAGAATACAGCGGGGTCAATCGATTCTATTTTAGCAATTGACTGTGGGCCAAGCTCTTCAATCAGATGCCTAAGGGTAGATGTCTTTTTTAACTCACCATTCAATTCACCATAGCCTTTCGATGTGATCATGACTGTTTTTAGCTCGATGAGATTCAAATTAATAATATAGACAGCCCATTCTGTCACTGTTGCGTTATTTTTTCTTGCAATAGCAAGTTTTACCCCTGTGACTGGTTGGAAATCAATATCTTTTTTCATGAAGATTATAATAGATCCATCTCAAATAGGTTCAAGAGATGGTGTTTTACTTTTGCTTTAACTTCATCTAATGAGATTTCTCTTTTGAGTTCAGCTTGTAGCGAAGTGACCGCTTTGTCATCTATTCCACAAGGAATGATATGTGAAAAATAGCTTAGGTCGGAGTTGACATTAAATGCAAAACCATGCATCGTCACCCATCTACTTGATTTGACACCCATTGCGCAGATTTTTCTTGGTTTCTTTTGTTCCAAATGATCAAGCCAAACCCCTGTAAGCCCGTTGATTCTCCCTGCAAGGATATTGTAATCTGCTAAAGTCAGGATAATGGCTTCTTCCAAAAGCCTCAAATATTTATGGATATCGGTAAAGAAATTCTCCAAGTCTAAGATTGGATAGCCCACAAGCTGCCCCGGTCCATGGTAGGTGATATCACCGCCTCGATTTATTCTGTAGAACTGTGCTTCGTATTCCATAAGACCAGTGTCATCGAGCAAAAGGTTTTCTGCCTTTCCACTTTTACCCAGTGTGTAGACGTGGGGATGCTCTACGAAAAGCAAATAGTTTGAAGTCAATTTCTGAGGCGAATCGGAATTTTTGCGATTATCAATTTTCAAAGCTACAGTTTCTGCAAAAAGTGCCTCTTGATAATCCCAAGCTTCTTGGTAATCGAGTAAACCCAAGTCTCGGAAATGTACTGATTTATTAATAATTTGGTTCATCTTCTGAAAAGGAATGCTTTTAAACCGTGTAAGGGGATACATCGTTCCGCTTATTTTTCAAAATTAAATAATTATTAAAGATGGCAGAACATAACGAAAGTGGTAAAATAGCTGAAGGGCAAGCGGCAGAGTGGCTCAAAAGTAAGGGCTTCGAGCATTTGGAGTCGAATTACCGCCATGGTCATGCTGAAATTGATTTAATAATGAAGCATAATGGCTTATTGATTTTTATAGAAGTTAAGTATCGCTCAGGAACAGGTTTCGGCTATGCGGAGGAATTTGTGGATTCCACTAAACGTAAATTACTTATCAAAGCTGCTGACTTTTACATACACCAAATTGATTGGCATAAAGATATCCGTTTCGATATCGTAGGCGTTTACAAAGACAGATATGGTAAGCTAAACTTCAAGTCCTTTGAAGATGCTTTTTATTAATTTCACGTCAAACCTAAATTTTAAATTATGAAAAAAGTAATTCTCACAACCGTTTTTCTTTTCACTTCTTTAGTCATTTCCGCTCAAAGTCCTCAAAAAGATGACAAAATAATAGTGGACTCAAAAGAGGCTAAGTTGGAATTTCTAGAAGATGATCCTGACATGCAAGAGTTGTTCATAGCATCCCATGCATACATCATTCTCCCAAATGTCGGAAAAGGTGGGTTTGGAATAGGAGGAGCCTCTGGCAACGGAGTTGCTTATGAAGGAGGTGAAATGATTGGTTTTGCACGAATGACCCAACTTACTATTGGATTCCAAGCAGGAGGCCAAGTGTATAGCGAAGTTGTTTTCTTTGAAGACAAAAAAGCATTTGATCGATTTAGAGAAAATAGGATAGAGATGTCAGCTCAGGTATCTGCTGTCGCTGCTGCTTCTGGAGCTTCCTTAAATGCGAAATACGTGGATGGGGTGGCTGTGTTTACTCGGACAAAGGGTGGATTGATGTACGAGGCTTCTGTAGGAGGGCAACAATTCAAATTTCGAGAGAAATAGCTAGTCACCTTTTCTGTAGATCAAATTTCCGTCCTTATCCCATTCCGCACGAATATAAGGGCGGAAATTTTTGGTATAAGCAGCTTCCTGATATTGGATTTCTCGTTTTCGAATAGTCTTAGTGCTGTTTAGATCCCAATACTCAGTCCAGAGGCCTACTTTTTCTCCGTACCCATATTCGCCGGTCACAGCGATTTGCTTGTCCTCATAGAAGTAAAAATAATTCCCTTCTTCGAGTCCATATTGTACCGGAATTATTTCTTCGATCACATTGGTTTTACGCTTGTGATAGGTAATCCGTGATTCACGGGGCCAACCTTCAAAATAGTGATTCTTATCCTGAAGGATATTCTTGGAGTCATACAGCATCCAGGTCTTATGCTTGGTGCCATAATAATACATGCCACTTTCCACTACGACCTCATTGATGATCCGTTCGTATGGACCGTGAAGTAAATATCCTTTACCTGGTTCATAACCAGATTTTTTGATTTCTCGCTTAGATTGATCAAACCAAAAAACATCTCTGATGTAGGGGTCTGACTTTCTACTGGCATCTGTGTAATTGAAAAACTCGATGATTTCCTGATCACGAAGTTCTCGTCTGGTATAGGACTTTTTGGTTTTGATCCCAAACCAGATATTCTTTTTAGCCTTTTTCTTCTTTTGCTTTTTTTCCTCCTTCAAGTTTGAGTCATTAAACAAAAGCAAAGGCATGAAAGAGGGCAGAATCGTGGAGTTGACTACTCCCGAGGAATCTGGGTCAACTCTAAGTTCCTCACCACCTTTTTGTGCGTTTACCAAGCCGGTAACCGAAGTAAATAAAATAAAAAAAGCAGAAAACTTATTCATCCAACAAAAACGAAACTTACTTTAAAGTATTTGATCCAAAAATAACATTTCTTGATCAAACGGCACAGATTGTTTATATTTTATAATCTTCTGTCTATTTTTGAGGAGTTTATAACAAATTCTATCAAAAATGAATTCTATTTTAT
>JBDNIP010000647.1:0-4184 GCA_041688245.1 Algoriphagus sp. | reverse complement strand
TAATCCATCGAAGTAAGTACGTTTGTGTGTGCGTGCTTCTTAAAGGAGCATCCTGTCATATTTTGGTGTAATCCTGTCATTGCCGATCTGGCTTATTTCCCCTTCCCTTCCGCCTCTCCGTTCACCCCCTTTTTTTTGATTCTTTTACATACTAGGGCAACGGCCGGTATATCTTGGGGGCAAGAGGGTATGTTCAATGGAATGCCCTTCAGGACTTTTGTGCTGGGAGGCTTTCAGGTAAGAAATTTTAGAGGCTGCAGTCATGGCTTTGTAGGGAAAAAGGGTACGGGCACATGCCTGCGTACTTTTGTAATTCTTTCGGTAATCAGAAGTTCCTCATCTCATTCTCTGCCTCCCCCTTCCCATCCCCTTCTCAAATAGCTATTTTTTAACTATTTTGTCCTCGTGACGCCAGTTGGCCAACAAAACATATATGCCTCCGACATTCGGATACAAACACGGAGCCCGGTCACTGGTCGTTATGCCGATTTTATCTGGAACCCTTATAATAATCAGGGGTCCCAGGGCCCTGTGGCTTATCAGTCTTGGAAAGGCAACAATATCACTCAAACAACTGGGTCCAATGCGTCTTGGCCTGTGGGTCCTACAGGTGGAGAAGGATGGACATGCACGTTGAACTGTTATCTACCAGTGAATAGCACTGACAATGCCACCAATACGTCCCGCAACCTCTACACATACGTCCAAGCGCTTCTTGATCAAGATGAAAACAGTCAAGCCTACGTCTCGATCAACAGTGCTATTATTACGGGGCTCCAAGTTGTGCTGGGTCCTGACGAACCTAATAGCATTAGCTTCACGCACGATGTCTCCGTGCGATCCGGTGCTTACAATTGGGCGTGGGGGTTCAATTGCTAGCAAACATATATTATATGAGTCTGTTTATGCATCATTGTGCACCTTTTGGCGATGAACTTAATTCACGAAGAGCATCCACCTTTGGTCATTTCCCCCTTCGGCGCTATTCCTACTTGCCTTAAGACCAGCATCCTTTGCCATTCGGGCCTTCAGTAGCATGTGACCGTCGCGTCCAGGGGATTTTGCTTAGCAAAATCACATTGATGCCCATTCGGGTGGAGCATGAGGAGGAGAGCGGCAAGGAGTGGAGCGCTATCCTTAAGCAGAGGGTTTAGATTTTGGCAGTTTGGGTGTTTCGGGGCTTAACGGAGCATCATTTCCCTTTCTATTGTTTTGTGATTATTTGTGAAACGAACTGAATACATCCATTGAACTGAACTACAAGGAAAATATAAGGGAGGGAAAAAAAATACTGGCACAAATGCAACGAATCTGACGCTTGAAAGTTATTCGTGACTTTTTAACTTTGAGAGGAATTTTTTTCACAGACAGTTGCATCCGGAAGCTATTCGTGGCGGAGGCGGTCTTTATGCTGAGACAATACTATAGGAGAAAGGGGCATTATGAAGGAGCATGCATCGGGGACTAATCCTGGAAGCAGGGGGTATATTATTCGACTGACAGTCGTGGGTGTTTCGGGATTTAAAGATGCACTTTAATCCTTTAATTTACGGTACATATATATGATAGACTAACCCGAACCCTTATTAATAATATTGTACTCCCATCAAAAGAACTGGCTTTACCGCAAATGAAGTTGATTTTCGAAATAATATTACGCTTCATCTTTCTTTGGAAGGGTTGAAGGCGGGCTTTGCCAATTTGCGAATTAGGGAAAAGTGCACAAAGTCATGCCTTTCCACCACAGATCAATAAAGCTCTGCACACGTAGCTGGGTCTCCACGAAAGATACTTGATTTACATGAAATCATTGCCCTTGATGATGTTGATTTACATTTTGAAAGTGCCCTTGAAGATGTTTATTTTCTCCGTTTACAAGGTATGCTTGTATTCGGGCAGCACCTTGAGCATAAGCTTTGGTTTTGTCACGAAATTATCTGTGGAGGAGAAGAAGACATTGAGCTGCTAGTAAATAGTATTCGCGGATGGCGAGGCAACGAAGTGATTTCACCAAAAACTCTACCTTACGTATTCCGACGCCCTTTTTTTCGACACAGCATGACAAATATCCAAATGACGCTCGCACCATTCCACTTTATCTAGCAGGTCCGAAAAATCTGAACGGATGGGGATAAAGTGCTCCTAAGGCTGTTGAAAAAGACGATAGAGTGAGTAACGGGACAGTAGAGCTCATCACACCCCTCACCATATGAAACATATACCTGCAGGAGCGACTCCATGGCCCAACTCTCTCGACGCGGAAGGGGCATTAAAACTACACTATTGCTGGCCAACATCCACTTGAGCCCTGAAGCGACATCGTTTCCTGCATTTGTTTGACATCTCAGCAGTGATTGATTGATTTCAAGCGAATACGCCCCCACACCACTTATTAATCTTTTACTAATTTATCTTACCTTCGACCGCTAGAAAGTATCGGTAAAATAGCTGCTCCGTATAGGGTATGCTGGACTTGACATACGGCGTCCAGTACTCACTGTGGAATGAACAGTGTTTTTCATATGAGATTGAGCCAGGCACGGATTTATTTTAAAGTAGCTTACCGATATTCTTTGTTCTTCGCGACTTCCTGTACCAAGGTACTGATTCCGACATCGATGCGTGCATCATCTGATTGGCCCCATCGCTCCACCAAATCCCGTCGTTGATTTTCGGGACTACAAGTGGTGGGGTCCCATCCATACGCCGTGGTGGCACCTCGCCAGAAGACCTTTGGATTATGACGTAATTGATGATTCATAATAATGATGAGCACAAAAGGGGGAGGGATAAGACATGCAAGAGAAAAGGAAGAGGATTCAGAGGAGAAACAGTCACAGGAGGAAAGCCGAAGAGGACGAGAGGGAGGAGGCGAGGATGTGAGTCACAGTTATGCTGTTTTCATGCATTAAAATGATTACCTTCGATATTTTATCCAGAAAAGGGAAGTCTGTGGAACCACCGTTCTCTTGAACCAGCTGATTAAACGCCGGGCCAAAGTGGCGGTCGTAATTGATAGGAAGAACGAGGGCGCATTCATCGCCAATGGTGCGGGCTTTGGTAAAAAGAGGATATGGCACTGTTTGGACGTCGTCGCCGAACCTTTTGGTGTTATGTGAGAATGGGACCGGTGTTCGTGTTGCTTTTGAGGGTCAATGGGCTGAATACGTACCTGACTCGAATAGATTCATTGCAATGTATTTCTGGCATTATGTTCAGCATGTTTAGTAAATCTGGTATATAATTTGCCCAATCCTCATTCCTCTCCTCGTCGCCGGTTTGACAACCGTCTCGGGCACTGCACAGCAAGGCTGGGGTGATACTTAGAGTAAGTCCTGCTGCTGCTAGCTCTGCTGCTACCGCCATTGATTGCCCCCGGCACTGAAACTCCAAAGATGTCTCCAATTGCCGAGGAGGAGGTGCTAAGTAAAAGTCCAGGTTAGGACATGCGGAGCGGTATGTTTGCTGCTGACCCAGCCACATGGCATTTATAACACTGTCTGGGTTTTGGGGGGGGGGAGACAAGTGGCCTGAGCACTAAAGAACATTGAAATTCAGTAGTTTACAAATTTCCACATCATCACAGCACTACACCCCAAGAAATTATATCCCTTCGATACCTGCCCTGATGAATAGGGGAGGGTATAGACCGAGATGGAACTCAACACTCGAAGTTTAAACGCACTTCACCGAGACATATAGAGGTCCATCCATGAGCATTTCTTCTGTTATAATTTCGGTGCTCACGATACGCCAACCTTCTGCCTGTCTTTTTTTCC
Organism: Algoriphagus sp.; assembly: GCA_041688245.1. Lineage (GTDB taxonomy): Bacteria > Bacteroidota > Bacteroidia > Cytophagales > Cyclobacteriaceae > Algoriphagus. The sequence continues at coordinate 405 of JBDNIP010000647.1, read as the reverse complement.
GTCCTCGCTTGAGCCATCAGGCCACACCCATCCATGCCCCATTCCTCACACAACAATGGCTGGATCCTATCACTTGATCGCACACTCCAATGCATGCATAAGTCAAATTAATCGACGTTTCCAGCTTCGTTCTCTGCACACGAGGCATAACTTCACGTGCGCCTCTATATAATCAAAGATGCAGAAAATTATTGCAGAAAATTATTGGCTACATGACTGCCTAGGTGATTTGGTGGTCTTTCCGCGATTTATGTGGTTTGTGTTTTGAGCGTTTTTAAGAGGCGTTTAATATAAGTTCGTCAAAGTTATTGGGTCCACAAAAAAGCACCGCACCGGGTGTGGGCGCACCGCACCCACTACTTCTTTATAAATATAAGAAAGTGTTATAAAATACACTTAAATAGG
>JBDNIP010000646.1:0-1122 GCA_041688245.1 Algoriphagus sp. | reverse complement strand
TTTTGACAGGAAATTTACTCTAATGATTTCTTACCTTTCTTTATCGACTTTGTTATAATAGGCCTTGAATCGGCCAAGTGTCCAATCTCCATTTAAATAAATGAAAATCAGCTCTTGATCGGTAATTTTAATAACTTTTGCCTGAAGTACTTTAGGCGCAAATCTGATATTCCATGTAATTACTGAGTCAGCCTCTCGAATGTTCCAAACTGATTTCTCTTGGATTATTTCTGTTCGATCGATGATGGTTGAAGTCATTGAATCTTTACGATAGAAATTTTTAGACGATTGATCCTGATGTTTTTTCATTAAATCGTAAAATTTGTCAAGCTCTTCCTTTAATCCGCTTTGGGCTTCAGGAGAATTAATAAAGAAATCATAACCTTCATCTTGGGTTTGTTTCCATTTACCCAGAAGTTGTTCTTGCAAGCTCTGGGAATTGAGGGTAAAAACTATTCCAGTAAAAAAAAAGCATAGTAGCAATAGATTTGTTTTCATGCCAAAGAGAAATGATTGTAAAACTAGTTGCGAAAATCGAGATTTATAGGACAAGCAGGTACTGATAAAATTAATCTTTCAGATTAAGAAATCATTTTGAGATGATATGTCCCTTATAATACATCTCCAAATGGGGGAGTGCAATAAGTAAAAGTGACAGCCCGTATAACAAAAAAATTCCAAGATACTCGGGATTTAATGTGGGAGTTGAGGGATTCGAACCCCCGACCCTCCCGATTGCATCGGGATGCTCTGAACCAGCTGAGCTAAACTTCAAATAAACATTATTTTGATCTGCTAATAAGTTCGATGATCATTTTTTTACTTTTCCATCCTTTGACAGATCTTTCTCTGGCATACGCAGCACCCTTATCAGAGAACTCTTCAGAGTAAGCTATTTTCCAATCTTTCGCTTTTGAGGTAAAACCGCTGTGGTTAGAGGTATGCTTCCTAAGTCTTTCCTCCAAAGCATCACAGGTATGACCGATATAGAATTTATCCAGTTGGATAGAGTGTAATATGTAAAAGTGACAAGCCATATGACATAAAAAAAGCCTTAGAATTCGGCCTAAGACTTGTGTGGGAGTTGAGGGATTCGAACCCCCGACCCTCCCGTTTGCATCG
>JBDNIP010000645.1:0-4560 GCA_041688245.1 Algoriphagus sp. | reverse complement strand
GGTACTTATACTTTAGGTGCTCAGCTTGGTTATTCCACATACGCTGGAAGCACCTTTTTGAATTTTGTCTATGGAGATCAAGACGGGAAATTAACCAATGATGGAAGCTTAACAGGTGACCGATTTTCTGCGGGCAGAACATTTCAAGTGGATTTGACTACCGGCTTCAATGTATCTGATGCATTGTTTATCGGTGTGAATACGACATATAATACCACTTCCTCCGGTGAGATTTTTACTGGCTCAGATGTTCAGAATATTGATGGAGATGGTTCTGGGTTCTATGGCTTTGCTGGATATCTTCAGGCAACAACTTCTGAGAAGTTTGCGGTCGGACTAAGAGGAGAGTACTTCAGTGTTTTCAATGGAGGATTGGAAGGAGTGGTAGGCCTCAATCGACCAGCTTCTGAGGGAGGAGAGGGTAGTGTCTTTGCTGCTACCCTTTCGGGAAATGTCAAGATTACAAAAAATCTTACGCTGATACCTGAGTTGAGATTGGATACCATGGGGCAGGACTTTTTTGTCAATAAAGACCTAAATCCAAGTAAATCTTTAGCCTCATTCCTAATAGCCGCAGTTTTTGCATTCTAACATTTTAAAGGGTCTATTGTAACTTAAGCTGAGGTGATATTCACCTCGGCTTTTTTATTTCAACATCTAATTCTAATTGCTTGGGTATTTTTGAATCCTCAATTCATAAGATCAGTTCATCTTTAATCTCAAACGAGCTTTTTTTGAAACCATTTTTAAATAAATAGAAATTTCTAAAACAAATTAAATTTTATAAAAGCTTATAAATCATTTAAAAAATTCCGTCCCAAGACAACATTTTTTCTTTTCAGTAGTATACTTTTGTATAACCCAAATATACCGCCATGAAAAGATCATTTCTAATTCTGGTAGCTTTCCTAGTACTCTCGACTTCTTTTTCTCAGGATATTTTAAAAGGCCCTGCTGCCAAAAATGCAAAACTTGGAAAGACCAGTTCCTCCAAGATCAGTTTTGTGTTTGACAATAGACCTACTCTTACCAAAGGTCCTGCGGCAAAAAACGCTAAAGTCTGGAATAAGGAAGGTGCTGCTGTTGCTATTAGGACTCGAAAAGTTATTAATAATCCAAAAGGCTTGCAAGCAAAAAACAGAAAGGTTTGGGAGGAATCCAGAACTAATCTAGTGGATTCGAAAGCATCTTACAAGTTGCCAAAATCCATGCGAAAGCGAAAAATTTGGTGGCATTGAAAAAGTAAAGGCTTGGATAAATATCCGAGCCTTTTTTTACAATTCCTGTTCCCGCTCCAGCATCAGGATATTTTGTTGGGATACAATGTAATATTTTTCTCCTTCGTACATTACTTCATGTGCCCCTGAGAGTAAGAAAACTGCTAAATCTCCCTCTTTTGCTTGAAGTGGTACATACTTTACCTTTTCTTCGGTTTCCATCCAAGGCTCCTGATCTTCAGTTGCCATGGGAATTGGATATCCTGGACCAGCCTTAATGATATACCCTTGCTGTACTTTTTCCTTTTCTTGAACCCCAGGTGGAAGATAAAGTCCTGACCCTATTTTATCATTTGGTTTTTTTAAACGTATCAAAACTCTGTCACCTACAATGATGAGTTTTTTTAATTTGTTTTCAGCGGTCAGTTGCATGTGAGTTTATTTTGGTGGGTATACAAACAAAAGCCAAGAATCTCGATTCTATAATCTTGATTCTTGGCTAGTGAAATAAGAACGGCACCTGTTTATAAAGTCGGGTTCCGGTTGTTATTGTTAAGCTTCGCTTATTTTTTGTCTTCGCTTACTTCTTCATAATCTACATCTGACACTCCATCACCGGTTGCATCTTCGCTAGATCCAGCATTACCATCCGACTCAGCTTGAGCACCTTCGGCACTGGCAGAGTTATACATTTCGGATGAAGCAGCTTCCCAAGCCTTATTCAAACCATCCATCGCAGCATCAATACCTTCGGCATTTTGTGCCTGATGAGCAGCTTTTAAAGTTACTAGTGCAGATTCGACTGCTGATCTATTTACTTCGGAAAGTTTGTCACCGTATTCTTTCAACTGCTTTTCAGTCTGGAACACTAGGCTATCTGCCTGATTTAGCTTATCAATTTTTTCTCTTTCGATTTTGTCTGATGCAGCATTTGCTTCTGCTTCAGCTTTCATTCGTTCAATTTCTTCTTTAGAAAGACCGGAAGATTCAATCTTGATTTTCTGCTCTTTTCCAGTTCCTTTATCTTTTGCAGATACATTGAGGATACCATTGGCATCAATATCGAAAGTCACTTCAATCTGAGGGACGCCACGCTGTGAAGGTGGAATATCCGAAAGTTGGAATCTTCCGATTGCTCTGTTATCCTTAGCCATAGATCGCTCTCCTTGAAGCACGTGAATATCCACTGCTGGCTGATTGTCAGATGCGGTAGAAAATACTTCTGACTTTTTGGTTGGGATAGTAGTATTGGACTCAATAAGCTTGGTGAAGACACCTCCCATAGTTTCAATTCCTAAAGATAGCGGAGTCACATCTAGGAGAAGAACATCTTTCACTTCCCCAGTCAATACACCACCTTGGATTGCGGCACCGATAGCTACCACTTCGTCAGGGTTTACACCTTTGGAAGGTTTTTTACCAAAGAATTTCTCCACCTCTTCCTGTATTCTAGGAATTCGTGTGGATCCACCTACCAAAATGATTTCATCAATATCTGAAGGATTCATACCAGCATCTTTCAAAGCTTTCTTACATGGCTCCATAGATCTTCTCACTAGATCTTCAGTAAGTTGCTCGAACTTCGCTCTACTCAAAGTTCTTACCAAGTGTTTTGGTCCTGTCTGTGTGGCAGTTATGTATGGTAAGTTTATTTCAGTAGATGCAGAGCTTGAAAGCTCAATCTTAGCTTTTTCAGAAGCTTCTTTCAGACGTTGAAGTGCCATTGGATCTTGTCTTAGGTCTATTTGCTCTTCAGAAGTGAATTCTTCAGCAAGCCAATTCATGATCTTTTGGTCAAAGTCATCACCGCCGAGATGTACGTCACCATTGGTTGATTTTACTTCAAACACGCCATCACCAAGTTCTAGAACTGAGATATCGAATGTACCACCACCAAGGTCATACACTGCGATTTTCATGTCTTGGTTTTTCTTATCCATTCCATAAGCTAAAGCAGCTGCCGTTGGCTCATTTATAATTCGCTTTACCTCAAGGCCTGCGATTTGTCCCGCTTCTTTAGTTGCTTGACGTTCGGCATCATTAAAGTATGCCGGTACAGTAATGACTGCTTCAGTAACAGTCTGCCCTAAGAAATCTTCCGCTGTGCTTTTCATCTTCTGAAGTATCATCGCTGACAGCTCTTGTGGAGTATAAGACCTATCTCCAATTTTCACTGATACAGTATCATTTGAGCCTTTCTCAACTTTATAAGTTGCGTGCCTTTTCTCTTCTGTAATCTCAGAGAACTTTTTGCCCATGAATCGCTTCACGGATGAAATAGTATTTTGAGGATTGGTAATTGCCTGTCTTTTGGCAGGATCTCCCACTTTACGTTCGCCGTTTCCGTTGTCTAGAAAGGCCACAATTGATGGGGTGGTTCTTCTTCCTTCACTGTTTTGAATGACTACAGGTTCGTTACCCTCCATTACAGCCACGCAGGAATTGGTGGTTCCCAAGTCAATGCCGATAATTTTTCCCATGATTATAACTGATTTATAGTTTCTGATTTAATACAAGACCCCTTCTTCAAGCCATGTGCCATCCAGCATTTAGGGGGTTTTTGTGTCAGATTGTCAGAAAAATTGTCAATATTTTTTCATTTTTCTTCCGAAAATGTCAAGAATTGGATGGCAGACTTTAATAACTGGCAGTTTTTTAGAGTTTTAGATGCTCTTGCAACTTTCGAATGAAGCCTTGCATCTTATGTAGTATGAGGAAGCGATTAACTAATAGAAATCAAAAAGAATTTTGGCGCTGGATTTTGATATTTTGCCTACACGTAATTTTTATTAGAATTGATTGGCAGGATTATTTGATTGGGTTGCTTTGGGAGCATGCGAAATCGCTAAGGAAAGCGTTAGTTTATTTCTTCTGGCAATTAAGTTAAATTCCGATTTACTGGACTTATTTTTGACTAATGAATGCAACGCTACGAATTCAAGATATCTTTATCTACCCAATCAAGTCTTTAAAAGGCATTCGTTTGGAATCTGTAAAAGTTCTCGAACGTGGTTTTCAATACGACCGAAGATGGATGTTGGTAGATAGAGCAGGATTATTCATTACTCAGCGTACCCATCATCAGATGGCATTGATCCAAGTTGAATTGCAGGACAATCATCTTTTGGTATCAAGTAAGATGAATCAGGTTAATCCCATTCTAATCCCATTCGATCTTATATTAGAATTTCAAATTGAAGTGGAGATCTGGGATGATCGCATCTTGGCCAATCTAGTTGCCCCCTCTTTTGATCAATGGTTTTCGGAGGTATTGGGAATTGATTGCCAATTGGTGGTCATGCCGGAATCTACGCAGCGGAAAGTCAATCCTAACTATGAGATC
>JBDNIP010000644.1:0-4508 GCA_041688245.1 Algoriphagus sp. | reverse complement strand
TATGATGTTTCCATTTCTGGTGGTGACGAGAAGACTACATTTTACCTTTCTGGTTCTTACACCAAGCAGGAAGGGCAAATTGAAATGTCTGATTACTCCAGAGCTACTGGACGATTAAATGTGACACATCGACCAAGCAAAAACTTTACAGTTTCTGCTAATTTGTCTTTGGCATTCCAAAACACCAATGGCTCAATCGCAAACGGTAACTTTGTAAACTCGCCATTTGTGGCAGGTTTCTCTGCTCGTCCAAATGTGCCGATTTACAATGAGGATGGAACATTTGCTCCATATCCTTCAAACCACCTTTTTGGATATAACATTGCACAAGGTGTGGCTCAAGAGCTGAGAAGTGGCAAAACTGTTCAGACGGTATCCAATATTCAGATGAATTATCAAATTGCTCCGTGGTTAAGTTTCACTTCGTATTTCGGACTTGATTTCTCAGATAATGCTGATATAAATAATAGACCTTCTACGATCCCAGTATTTTCATCTTATGGTGGAGCTTCAACGGTTACAGCTAGGAGAGCTACAAATTTCAATACTAACCACAACTTTAATTTCAACAAGAAATTCAATGATGTACATACTGTATCGGGTATCTTAGGTGTTGAATATAAAGGATCACAATCTGATTTACAAACAGCAACTGGCAGAGGATTTCCAAACCCAACTTTAATCTATTTGAATAATGCTGCCACTCCATTCTCAGTAGGAAGCTTTTTCACTGAATACAAAAGAGCAGGTGTCTTTGGACAGGCAAAGTATGACTATGACGATCGCTATACTGCTGACTTCACGCTAAGAAGAGATGGGCATTCTAGATTTGGTGAGCAAAACAGATGGGGTACATTCTATGCAGCATCTGCAGGATGGAGACTTTCTTCTGAAGCATTCCTTCAGGACGTGACTTGGTTAGATAACTTAAGGGTAAGAGCTTCATACGGTGTCACTGGTAATTCTGATATTGATCCAAACGATTTAGATCGATCAAATTTTGGGTCAAGAACTTTAGTAGGTTCTTCAGGCCAGTATCTTGGCCAGGGTGGTTTGAATTTGTCCCAGTTGGGTAACGACTTATTAACATGGGAAGAATCTGAAACCTTTAACTTCGGTTTAGACGCTACTCTATTTAATGGTCGAATTATTACTACTGTTGATTTCTGGAGAAAGAATTCTAAATCACTACTATTCAACACACCGCTTCCAAACGATTCAGGTTTTGGTTCAATCACCAGAAATACAGGTGAAGTTCGAAATCAAGGAGTTGACATCGATGTACAAACTGTGAACATTGTAGTTGGAAAATTTCAGTGGAGCACTGGATTCAATATTACATTCTTAGAGAATGAGTTGATATCCCTCTACGACGGTAAGGATCGAGTCGGTAATGACTTGATCGTAGGTCGTCCAATCCAATTCTGGTATACTAATCAATACCAAGGTGTGAATCCATCAAATGGTCGTGCGATGTACGATGATGGTACTGGTACTGGAAACTATACTTATATCACCGGTCAAAGTACCTTAGATTATAGAGGAACTGGTCTTCCAACAAGTTATGGAGGTCTTTCAAACACATTCACTTACGGTCCAGTGACACTTGAAGTATTCTTTCAAGGACAATTTGGTAACATTGCATCTAACGCGGATATCTTTAACCTAGGCAACTGGGGATCAGGTACTGGAAACCAAACTGTAGATCAATTGAACTATTGGAAGCAGCCCGGTGATGTAACTACTGTTGGTAGACCATTTGAGGGAGGTCAAGAGGCTGGAACTTCAGCTGTCAACACCTTCTCTACTCGACTATTGAGTGATGGTGGATATGTAAGGTTGAAGCAAGTGACTTTAAACTACAGGTTAGGTTCAGCGGCAGCTAGCAAAATTGGAATGGCTAGTGCATCCATTTTCGTGCAAGGCTTAAACTTGGCCACTTTTACTAATTTCAATGGAATAGATCCTGAGGTAGTCAGTATTACAGGAAACACTACTTTTGGTAGGTATCCAAATGCAAGACAAATCTCTGCTGGTATCAATCTTAACTTCTAATCAGAAATAGGAATGAAAAATTATATAAAAATTATAGCGCTTGGTTCCATACTATCCCTGGCATCATGTTCAGATTTATTGGATACCGAACCAAGACAAAGTCTAACTCCGGATACCGCCTTATCGGATGTTAATGGCTATGAGTCGCTACTAGCAACTGCTTATACTGGGGCAAGGAGTTTTGGGTCTTATGGTCAATCACTGATGATCGCTCCTGAGATCATGGCTGATAATTTAAGAATTATCGCTAATACAGGCAGATACATTGGTCAGGAAGTGAATGCGGATCGACAACACATGGGTTTGTGGGGCAACTATGGTGCAATTAACGTAACCAATATCATCATTAATGGTGTTGATGCTGTAGAAGGTGATGCTACAAGAAAAAACCGAATTAAAGGTGAAGCATTTTTCTTAAGAGCTCTTTATTACTTCGATCTAGCAAAAGTTTACGGTTATGAGCCAGGAAAAGAAGTAAATGGATGGAACAATTCAGTAATTATCCGAACTACCCCTACTTTGAGTTTTTCAGATGCGGATTTCAAGGCTAGATCCACTAATAGACAGGTATATGATCTGATCGAGTCAGATTTGAATACTGCTATTGGATTACTTCCGTCTGCTGCACAAGGTTCTAATGGAATATATAGAGTAACAAAAGGCGCAGCCGAAGCACTTCTTGCAAGGGCTTACCTGTATGATTCTAAGTTGCCGCAAGCTGCGGCTATGGCAACTCAATCCATGACTACTTTTAATTTAGGTAATGATGGTACAGGTCTATCTACTCCTGCTAACTATGTTTCAGGTTTCTCTACTTATCCAAACCCTGAATCTCTTTTCGAAATTGAAATTAGATCAGTGGATTGGTCAACGGTAGATGGTGTGAACAATTCTATGTGTACGCTTACTTCTAATGTGTTTACTGGTGCTCAGTTCATAGTGACTGCATCGAATGAATTAATTGCAGCTTATGAGATTGGGGATATCCGGAGAAATGCCTGGATAGCAACAACAAGATCTGGCGCTACTGGAACAGTGTTTAGATCAGCTAAGTGGCTAGGTACAAAAGGTGACTTCCTTGAGAATCTTCCTATCATGAGAGCTGCAGAATTATTTCTAATCAGAGCAGAAGCAAGATTTAGAACTGATGCTCCAGGAGCGAGATCTGATTTGAATGCATTAAGAAGCAAGAGAGGACTAGCTGCAGTTGATGCTGGATTAGTAGGAGATGCATTATTCAATCAGATTTTGAAAGAAAGAAGAGTGGAGTTTGCATTGGAAGGTCATAGATGGTTCGATCTAAAAAGAAATGGATTGACTATATCTAAACATTCAAATAATCAGCCTGTTCCATACTCTGATTACAGACTTTTAGCTCCTTTACCTCAGGATCAATTGATCTTAAATGAGCTTTTGGTGGATAATCCAGGCTACAACTAAAAACGGAAAAATAATGAAAAGCAACAAAATATATATTTTCCTAGTAATGCTTGTCGCTACGTTGACAACCACTGCTTGTTTTGATGATCAAGGTACCGATACCTTTTATGGTGGGAATCAAGTTGAATTTAATGCAGGAAATCTACCAAATGGTTTGATTTCATCATTTGTGCGGCTTAATGCTACACAGACCGATAATGTAGATGTTCAAGTGAATCGAGTTTCTACATCAGGCACTTCGGCTGTCACAGTGAATGTGGAGGTTGATCCAACTTCTACTGCCGTAGAAGGAGTTCACTACAGACTGGCATCTAAATCACTTACTATTCCAGCAGGAGAATTTACTGCAAAATTACCTGTTACAGTCCTGACAGGTAATATTGATCCTTCCGAAACTCCAAATCTGGTGTTGAAAATAACAAGCGCTACTGGTGTGGAGATATCGTCAAATTATGGTAAACTAACAGTTGCCATCAGAGTTATCTGTCCTTCTGACCTGAAAAGTACCTATACTGTATTTTGGGAGAAACTTCAATTAGGTGATGGTAAAGGCGGGGCAGGTCAAACCCGCACTAACTTTGTGATTACAACTGCAGATAAGGTTATAATTACACAAGTATCCGCAGGATTATATCAAATGGACGACATGTCTTTTGGGATGTATCCAGGAATTTACACTGAAGCTAGACCTATTGGAAGAATGAGAGAGAACTGTACCAAAATAACCGGTCTTTCATCTAACACCGATCAATTTGGCGATTCATTTACAATTACCGGAACGGTAAATACAGATGGAAAATTGAAAATCACTTGGTCCAATACTTATGGAGACGGTGGAACAATTATTCTAACCATAATTTAATCTCTCTTAAATTTTAAGTAAAAGAGGGCTTTCGGGCCCTTTTTTTTTTAAACTTTACTTATTTTTAAGGCGTTAATAAAAAGCTAATAATATTTTAGAATTAATGAGAATACTATATACTAGTTGTTTGTTCATGCTGAGTTTTCACTTT
>JBDNIP010000643.1:0-4188 GCA_041688245.1 Algoriphagus sp. | reverse complement strand
GTTTTCTTACGGCCGGTTTTTGATTTGATAGTTTGGATTTTTTCTACAGCTTTATCTTTTGCTTTTGCTGTGAATTGCATCCGGAGTGCCAAAAATTCCTGATCAAGTTCTTCCATTTTTCCAGGCATATCTCCGTTCAAAATTGCCTTAACCATTCGGGCTACTTTACTGATCTCCAAATATTTTCGAATTAGCATACCTTCCAGCAGTTCCAATCCCTCTTGTAACTTTTTAGTTTTGGAAAAATGCTCCACCTGGCTCTTCAAGCCAATCACTTGCTGAATCTGATTGGCAATAATCTCCCGATAATATTGACTTCCTTTGGCCAAACGCTCTTGAAGTTTGACTTGATCGCCTTGGTGAACCAAGAACAAAAGTTGTCTTCGGAAACGATCAGAATTTTCCTTTTCAGACTGAAACCGACTTCTGATGGTTGGGATTGCTCCACGCATTTCATCGTCTTCAAACTCCATACTGCTCGCTTGATCCTTCTGAAAAACCTCCAATTCCTTCTGAATCGGACTAAAATCAAAGGTACTATCCAAAATATGTGAAACGTATTGGGCTTGATGCTGATCGAGCAATTCTTCCAGTCTAGATTGTTTTTTAGCGCCAATTGAAAAGTCAACCACTTGTCGGTCAGATTGAATCAAATTAGAAGAAATCCGGCTTCGAAGCATCAAACCTTCCAGCGACCTTAATCTACTCAAGGCCACATAAACTTGACCAGGAGCAAATGCCTGACCCACGTCAATGATGGCACGATCGAAAGTCAAACCTTGGCTTTTATGTACGGTTACCGCCCAAGCCAATTTGATGGGGAATTGGGAGAACGTACCCACAACTTCTTCGTCCAGCTCCTTGGTCTCGTTATTAATGATGTATTTCTTGTTTTCCCATCGCTCTTTGCGCAGCTGAAATTCAGCTTCTGAGTCTTGCATTTGCACGATTACATCCGTCTTTGAAAGTCTGATGACCTTGGCTAGCTTCCCATTGAAGTACTCAGAACTACCCGAGCTATCATTTTTAACAAACATGATTTGGGCACCTTCCCGGAGTTCAATCGTTTTTGGAAGTGGTGAAAGCGACTCCGGAAAGTCATCCTCCACCTCTGCATCATAAAAAAAGGAAGTAATATTGAGCGCAGCCAGCTCTTTTTGATTGAGCTGATCGGCTTTATAATTATGTGTGGTAATCATGATGCATGGCGGAAGTTCTTTGACCTCGGCTTCCGTCCTGTAATGGGAATTAAGTATACGAACATCATCCGTAGTTACTTCATTATCTCGAAGATGGTTCAAAATTCGAATAAATTCCTCATCCTGCTGTCGAAAAATCTTGTCCAACTCGAGGTAAACCATTCCAGAATTTCGCAACGCATGTGCCTCAAAAAAGTGCATACTTGGATAAAACTGTCGCAAGATTTCCCACTCATTATCTCGGACAATAGGTGGCAATTGATACAAGTCGCCTATCATCAGCACCTGCACTCCTCCAAAAGGATCACGGTAATTCCCTTTTACACTACGCATACGGTAATCAATCGCATCTAAGATATCAGCTCGCAGCATGCTTACCTCATCGATAACAAGTAGATCCACCGCTTTCAAGACATTCTTTCGGAGTTGATTGAGCGGATGTTTTCTCGCCAAGGTGTTTTGGGTAAAAAAACCATACTGGCTGGTGAAATTACCTTCAGGTTCACGAACGGGCAGAAAACTTCCCATCGGGAAAAGAAACTGTGAATGAATAGTCACCCCTTTTGCATGCAAAGCAGCAATACCCGTTGGTGCCAAAATCACATGTCGCTTATGCGTCTTTCGAACCAAGTCTCTCAAAAAAGTGGTCTTTCCGGTTCCAGCTTTCCCGGTTAAAAAAATAGGTGCTCCAGTATTATTGACAAATTTTGCAGCCAATTCCAGTCGATCTGTTGATTCATTTTCCATAAAACTAACTTACTAAAAATATAAGATTGAATTTACTCCAAATCTGTTTCGAAGTACTAATTATTTATAGTTTAACCCAAACTTAACCAGAAAAAGTACTTCCATGTATGTCAATCCAATCAATCGCTGGAAAGACGAACCTGAAATCATTTCGTTCATACAGAAAGATGCCTTTGCTACGCTAAGCTCTCAGGGAAATGGAATACCTCCTGCCACTCATCTCCTTTTAGTCTTAAAAGGAAATGAATCTGGCAAATCCATTATTTCAGATTGTATCTACAAAGCAAATTTCCAGTGGAAAGCAATTCCAGAGCAAGGCGAAATTTTGGTCATATTTCAGGGTCCGCATACTTATATATCTTCCTTAGTATAACCACGAGAATGTCTCCGCTTGAAACTACCTAGTAGTTCATATGTATGGGAAAATAAAAATCATTGAAGAGGTAGGATTGCTAAATCATTTGAAAAATTCGTGAACACCTATAAGTCAGGGCATCCCAACCGGATCAGTAGGGAAGGGATAAGTAAGGCCTATCTTAAAAGTCAGCTTCGTGCATTGGTGAGTTCTGAGATCCACATCACTAAACTGCGGCAAGCGCCAAAGTTGAGTAGAATCGAAATCAAACCAACTTTGAGAACAGCATCACTGAACTTTCCCCAAATGATTCAGGATAAAAAGTGGCGGTGGAAATGAGGACGCTTAAGAGATGGTGCTGCTTGGGAATTGCGAATCATTGAGTTATCTGATCGAATTAGAATTCAGGTTAACTACAGTTTAAATGGTCAAGTCTGGAAAATTTTTTCCCAAAAAGCGAATTATTATTATTTTATCTCTTTAGAAATATAGCTTTAACCAGTCAGAAGACCATTTTTATGATGGCATGTAATTGGGATTCTGTAAGTAAAATTATTTTATTCACTAGACCAATTAACATTATGACTAATTTAGCTCGTACACAAATAAGTTCTTCTACGGCAGGATCATGTACTGTCAAAACTGCGCGCGACGAGAAAGTTGGAAGTATCAAAGACATCATGATAAACATACAAACAGGGGAAGTTTCGTATGTAGTCCTTAAAGTAAATGAAGGATTTTTGAACCTTGGCTCTAAACTTATAGCTCTTCCATGGGAGTCATTCCAATTCAATAGCGAACAAGACAATGTGGCCATGGTCAAGGAATCGAAAGAAACTTTGGAGAATTCACCGGGTTTTGACGAGAGCAACTGGCCAAAAGGTCCTCAGGATGAATTCATTCTAAGTATTCATTCGTATTATGGGCAAAAAAATAGAAGTCTATCTGGAGGCAACATGGAAGAAAATGATCACTTGACAGAAGATAGGACAGTAGGAATAACAGCACAAGATCATCAAATGCAAGATCACGCTTTAGGTAGCAGCTTTCTGGGAAAAAAGCGTGAGGATGAAAAGCTTGGTAGCAAAAGAGGAGGAAATCCAATTATTTAAAATTAATTTTCAAAAAAAAGCTTCCTAAAACGGGAAGCTTTTTTTTCCGGCTCAGTTGGTTTAAGTCTTCAGACCTGGACCTCCAACCTTTCAACTTCAAATCCCCTTAGCTATCCATTTCTCAGGAACCGAGGTCGGCTTTTTCCTAAGTATCGTGATGCGATTTCCAAGAGAATTACTTTCTACGTATATCCGCAATTGTACCAGTTAAAGATAGAAGCAATATAGAATTTGGTGAAATCTAAGGAAAAGGTCACTTTGACCACTCAGGATTGGTTTTCCAGCCTATTCGCCAAAGACATAAAGATTGCTGGCATCATTCCCCAGTGTCATTTTATTTTTTCTTGGTAACAAAGACTTGAGTGACATCTCCCGGAACGATTTGTAAAATACCCTCTTTAGTACTCTCCCAGACCAGATTGAAAGGACCTCGATAAATATTCCGATCGGTGACATAGCTTGCTTTCTTATAATTAGAGTCTGTGGCGAGATTCCTCTTGGAACTAAGTAAATTAGCAACGAGACTTTTGAGTTTCTTTTTAGAATAATCTTTCCCAAGTAGTTCAAGCATTAAATCTTCATATGGAAAAGTCAGTTTGTTTGAGGACCGATATCGACTTACTTCCATCTCAAGTAGCATTTCTATAACCTTACCGGAGGCCACTCTTACGGTTGCCATTCGCTCCAGAATTTCATTTAACTCACTTAGTTCAAAACCTTGCACACGAGCCTGAAGGGAAAAGAATTCTTTTCCATAAGGCACCTGAAAATCCAT
>JBDNIP010000642.1:0-6329 GCA_041688245.1 Algoriphagus sp. | reverse complement strand
TGGCCCGGACGAAGTGTTTTTCGGAATTCACCTTCTGTATAATAGGCATTCTTATCATTATAGATATCCACTGAAGTAAAGGCCCGAAAGTCTATCGGATCAGGGCAAGCAGCAAAGCATCCATTGTATTGGTCAGGATACTTCACCTGTACCGCCAATGCTTCCCAGCCACCTGTGGATCCTCCATACAGAAAACGGGCCCAGCCCTTACCAATTCCTCTAAACTCTTTTTCAATATGTGGAATCAACTCATAGGTAATTGCATCTCCGTAGGGGCCAATGTTTTCTGAATTTACCGCATAGCTATCGTCGTAGAATGGATTAGCATGCTGAATCTCGATAGCTATAAATCGCTTGAAGTCTGGAGAAATCCACTTTTGATAGAAATCATAGGCTTCCTGTTGCTCCATTTTGGCGTAGCCATAGATTCCGAATCTGGCGCTGTAATCATCTTCCCCAAGTTCAGGATTTGGAGGAGTAGTTCTGAACCCGCCAAAATCGTTGGGAAAGTGACCATGAAAAACCATAAGTGGATAATAGTCATTTTTATTCTCTTCGAATCCCTCAGGTAGCAGCACGTGGGCTCCTATATACATATCCCTTCCCCAAAATTCGGAAAGAAGCGCCGACTTGATTTTGATATGCTTGATATATTTGGTATCAGTTTTTTCTTCAATTGGAGGAATAATTTGATCGATCGTTAGTTCAATTTTCTCTCCTTTTTTCAGATTGACTTTAGTAGGTACGCTATAGATGTTGCCGGGAGTTCGAGCCCATTGTCTTCCTTCGCCTTGATCCATTGCCAATTTCACAGTATGTCCATCTGAGCGATTGAATGTTTCATATTTAATAATGTATGCCTGTACCGAGTAATCTCCCTCGGGAAGACTATCCAATGATTCGATGGGGTAGCCAAAACTTTTGCTGTCAAAACTCAATGGCTCACCGGCTTTATAATCTTCAATATCCATCCCAAATACCTGCGCAGTAGATACGTTATCTGATATTGCGAATCTTGGTTCGGTGCGCTCATCTGTTGAAAAAATGAGTAATAAGCGTCCATCAGCTAAATCTTCACTAAGTTCTGGAGCTATCGAGACTTGGATAGTATTGGATGGGGAAGTGCATGATCCTACTAGTATCAGAAAGGTGAGAATTGTGTAAAAGTATTTCATAAGGTGTGTGGTTTTCAACCTGAACTTACAAAATATGATTGATTCCAACGGGATCTGGAGATAATTTAAATCTACTAAAAAGAGGAATCTGACCTTTCGTGGATTTTTATCAACTTGCAGCTAAGAAGCGTCTAACTTAAATTTTTAAAAACCACTGACTATGAAAAAATATTTGCCTTTAGTTTTAATTGGAGCATTAGGATTTGCCTGTCAGGCTCCAGAATCTGAGCCGATCGACTACACCATGATGACGGATGTGGAGCGACTGGAAGCTGCAACCGAGATCGCCCGGACTACTATTATGGTAGATGGTCACGTAGATCTTCCATATCGTATGAAAGTGGGAGGATTTACACTTCAACGTGAAATCTTGGATGTATCTGTTCGTACAGATGGAGGAAATTTTGATTACCCTCGAACCAAAGAGGGGGGATTAGATGCACCCTTTATGTCCATCTATATTCCTGCAGGCCTTCAGGCTATTCCGGGAGCTTCCAAAGCCTTGGCCGATTCCTTGATATTGATGACTGAGCGAATTGCCAATACCTACCCAGACAAATTTGCCATGGCTTACAGCCCAGCGGATATCGAGGCAAACTTTGAAAAAGGTATTGTTTCGCTTCCCATGGGAATGGAAAATGGATCAGGGCTAGAGGATGATTTGACAAATGTGGAATATTTCCAGAAGCGAGGAATTCGATACATCACGCTGACCCACGGGAAAGATAATTTGATAGGTGACGCCAGTTATGATACAACAGGGACTCATGGCGGTCTAAGTGAATATGGAGTACAAGTCGTCAAAGAAATGAATCGTGTAGGGATTATGGTTGATCTGTCTCATGTTTCTGACAACACATTCAAAGATGCCTTAGCTATCACCAAAGCACCTATAATCGCTTCGCATTCCTCAGTCCGTAAGTTTACTCCGGGTTTTGAGCGAAATATGAGCGACGAGTTGATTCAAGGGATGGCCAAAAATGGCGGAGTGATGATAATCAATTTCGGAGGTACTTTTATTGATTCAGCTTATGCTGCCGGTTCAGGCAAAGTAAGAGATCACTTGGTAAACTATATGGCCGAAAATAACCTGAGTAGAACCGATTCAGCTTTTATGGCTTATGCTGAAGGCTATGCTGCGGCGAATAATCCTTTCCCGACCGTGCAGCGTGTAGCAGATCACATTGATCATGTGAAAAATCTGGTTGGAGTTGATCATGTGGGCTTAGGTTCAGATTTTGATGGCGTAGGAGATTCCTTACCAACTGGATTAAAAGATGTATCGATGTATCCGAACTTAATTGCGGAACTTCTGAAGAGAGGCTATTCCAAAGAAGCTATCGAAAAAATTTGCTACAAAAATGTGTTCCGAGTTTGGAATGCAGTAGAGGACTATGCAGCTGCACAGAAGTAATTCACACTGGAAAACCTAAAATTAAGCCCTGTTTCATAATCTGAAGCGGGGCTATTTTTTTCTTCCGATGATATACTCTCTGGGGCTCATGACCGGGATAGTTGAGTTTTTGAAATCCTTTTGATTTCTGGTAATAATGATATCGTAACCAAATTCGAGAGCTGAATAAAATTGCAGGCAATCTTCAAAATCTTTAAAGTCAGAATTACTAAGCCCTAACTCAATTATTTTATCATTTAGTGGATGAACTATTAGTAGGATCTTGAATTGGCGTAGTACTTTTCTTGTCAAACTTGAGCTCATCAATTTTAACAATTGGTACTGCGTATTCACAATTGAAAGGGAAGAAGTACCGCAGACGATTTTTTCTTGTTCTGCCAAAGAGAATAGTATCCCTGCTTGGATATCAAATGGAGATCTTTCAGTCAAGAAATCAATTAGGATGTTCATGTCAATGAATAATTTATTCATTGATATTTTTTCTCTATGTAGTCACGATACTCTTTTTTATTGTCATAGTCGTCAGGCAAAGGGCCTGCAATTCCCATTAAACTCTTCACCAAGGGAGTGATTTCAATATCATCAGATGGCTTTGGACTTTTGGAAGTAAGGCTGCCTAAATAGTTTTCTACAAGTTTGGAAAGGCTGATTTGTTGACTTTGTGCATATTCTTTGGCACGTTCGATCACGTTTTCATCGAGTCGTAAAGTGAGTTTAGTATCCATGTTGAAGAAGTTTGACGTATAAATTTAATAATTTTATACGTCAATTTGCAAAATCTGTTTTTGAAATGGATGTTAGACCTTAGCTGGATTTTCTACCAAAGCCTATTTCTTTTCGTTCTCCCAAGCCTGGTTTGAGTAGCTCCTCGATCATTTGATAGATAGGATTGATGTGCTGATTTTGGTTGGATTCGGCTTCTTGGAGTACCTGGATTTTTTCTTGGTATTTTGAGTAATTCGAAGCCCATGCTCTGATCTTGACAAAAATTCGAATGATGGAGATGTTTACTTGGATGACCCCTGGGCTGTTGAGGACTGAAGAAAGCACCGCTACGCCCTGCTCGGTAAATACATAAGGCAAAGTCCGACGTCCTCCCCAACTTGAGTTCGAAATTTGCGACTTCAAGTTTTCCCATTCCTCAGCATTGAGTTGGAATATAAAGTCATCGGGAAAGCGATCTATACTTCTTTTGACTTACTTATTGAGTCTTTTGGTTTCCACCATATATTTCTGAGAGATAGCTGTCTGGCATGACTTTTTGAACGTGGATCTTATGGATGAGCTGGAGAACTTCAGATTCGTTTAGGAGTTTTTCAAATAATAGCGGCAACCGTAATGCTTAAAATTTCAACTATTGAAAAATGTGTTTTTTCACGATCATCCGCTTCAATAACAGTACTGCTCACCTTCCAAGTGTCTCCATCCCTATAATTATTGATCAGACCACCGGAGTTGAAATTTGTCATGTGGGGGACGGAAAAGCACGGCTTCAGTATGCTTTTCCATCTCCATTCAAGAGCAAGTCCATACGGATACCGAGCGAAGTCGAGGTGCAAGAAATGTGATTTGGCTACTGGCGTAATTGCGCGTACATAAATCCTTTTATCTAAATATCAATCACAAAATTTCCCGAATCTTGAGGTCACAGTTTGATACCTCAAGATTCTAATCAAGTTTAGTTTATTAGCCTTTATATCACATGATCTTACTGTCAAAAATTCCGAAGTTATAACGTCATTTATGTATTACAAGCCATTCTGACTGAAAAAAGTAATTGGATACTCATTTGATAAGTTTATAGAAATTGTAGGTAAGCTTAATTAATTGACCCTAATCTGGCCTTCTAAAGTATAATCTGAATACCTTATAACTTTACTATTTATGGACTTTAACCAATTCACTATAAAATCCCAAGAAGCGATCCAAAAGGCGGTGGAGTTGGCTTCGGCAGCGGGGCAACCCAATATCGAACCGGCTCATTTGCTTAAAGGAATTCTCATTGAAGACGAAAATGTAACTGATTTCCTGTTCAAAAAACTGGGAACCAACAAGCAACTGATTGATCAAAAAATGGATGAGCAACTTGCAAGGCTCCCTAAAGTAAGTGGAGGACAGCAACCTTATCTTTCGTCTTACGCCAATCAGGTACTCACCAAAGCAAAGGATTATTTGAAGACTTTCGCTGATGAATTTGTTGCGATCGAGCATTTGATTCTGGCGATTTTGGCTGGGTCAGATAGTACTTCGCAATTGTTAAAAGATCAGGGATTGAATGAGAAGTCACTGATCGAAGCCATCAAAGAACTTAGAAAAGGAAATAAAGTGACTGATCAAAATGCAGAAAGTAAATACCAAGCGCTGAAGAAATACTCCAAAAACCTAAATGAGATGGCTAAAAAGGGCAAAATTGACCCAGTCATCGGTAGAGATGAGGAGATCCGAAGGGTTCTGCAGATCTTGGCTAGACGAACCAAAAACAATCCAATCCTCCTCGGTGAACCCGGGGTGGGTAAGACGGCAATCGTCGAAGGTCTTGCACAGCGGATTGTCTCTGGTGATGTGCCTGAAAACCTGAAATCCAAAACTTTGATTTCCCTTGATATGGGACTGCTGATCGCAGGAGCAAAGTACAAAGGAGAATTTGAGGAGCGATTGAAGGCAGTCATCAAAGAAGTCACCGATGCTGAAGGTGAGATTATTCTTTTCATTGATGAAATCCACACCTTGATCGGTGCAGGAGGTGGAGGAGAAGGTGCCATGGATGCGGCCAACTTGCTCAAGCCTGCTTTGGCTCGTGGTGAGCTTCATGCAATCGGTGCCACTACGCTGAAAGAATATCAGAAATACATCGAAAAAGACAAAGCGTTAGAGCGAAGATTCCAAACTGTTATTGTGGATGAGCCAGATGCTGCGGATGCTATTTCTATCCTTCGGGGCATCAAGGACAAATACGAACTCCACCACGGAGTGCGAATCAAAGACGATGCAGTAATTGCAGCTGTTGAGCTTTCGCAACGATACATTTCAGATCGATTCTTACCAGATAAGGCAATTGACTTGATGGATGAGGCAGGAGCCAAGTTGCGCATGGAGATTGATTCGCTACCTCAGGAATTGGATGAGCTGAATCGTCGGATCATGCAGCTTGAAATCGAGCGGGAAGCTATTCGAAGAGAGAAAAACAGGGATAGGGAAGTCGTGCTCAGCAAAGAAATTGCTGAAATCTCTGAAAAACGAGATAGCGTGAAAGCCAAATGGGAGAGCGAAAAGGCTGTGATTATGGGGATTCAACGTGAAAAAGAAGCAATTGAAAAACTCAAAATAGCCGCTGAGCAAGCTGAGCGTGCAGGAGACTTCGGTAAAGTAGCCGAAATCCGATATGGCAAAATGATAGAGGCTGAGAAGAAATTGGATTCTTTCAAATCTCAATTGGCTCAGATGCAGGCGGGCTCACCATTGCTCAAAGAAGAAGTAGATCAAGAAGATATCGCCGCAGTGGTATCTAAATGGACAGGAATTCCGATGAATAAAATGATTCAATCTGAGCGGGAGAAATTACTTCACTTAGAAGATGAATTAGGAAATCGGGTTGCGGGTCAAAAAGAAGCAATTACTGCGCTATCGGATGCGGTAAGAAGAAGCAGGGCTGGTCTTCAGGATCCAAAGCGGCCGATTGGTAGCTTTATATTTATGGGCACTACAGGGGTCGGTAAGACTGAGCTGGCGAAAGCCTTAGC
>JBDNIP010000087.1:0-1843 GCA_041688245.1 Algoriphagus sp. | reverse complement strand
TCGAGCCATTCCACTGCATAGTCGGTTAGTCGATCTGAAGTATAGCTGCCTTCCGGTTGTTTGACTTGCTGCCCATTGATATTAAAAGTTGGATTATTATAAACACCCTGACCTCGAAAACTTAACCAATAATCGAATCCAGCCTGTGGCTTATCGTCTTCATCGCCCATATGCCACTTGCCAAAGAAGCTGGTTTGGTAGCCATTCTTTTGAAGAATTTCTGGGAAAAACTTGGTACCTGCTGGTACAGGGGCCGAATTATCCACGATGGTATGCGTATGCGCATATTGACCGGTGAGAATGGATGCACGACTTGGTGAGCATAGGGAAGTGGTCACGAAAGCACTTGGGAAATGTGCCCCGTTGCTTGCCATCCGATCTAAATTGGGTGTTTCCAGACCTTCCACTGCGCCGGTGAATCCCATGAAATCGTAGCGATGATCGTCAGAAAGGATAAAGATGATATTGGGTCGCTTTTCTTGTGAAAAAGCCTGAAACATCAGGCTCATGCAAAGAAATAAGAAAGTGAATCTTTTCATTTGGATTAAATGATTTTAGGATGATCAGCCTAAACTAAGCATAATATTCTTGATCTGATACTTCTGCCATCCCAAAAACATCGGACATCGGTCATCCGACAACAAACCAAAAGGGTCAAATTGATTTCCTAAGATAAAGTTTAAAGGGATTTTTAATTGGGATTTTGTCTTCTTTTCCTAGGATTTGCTCCGCAATAGATCTCCCCATATGAACAAAATCTGTTGAGATTGTGGTGATTCCGTCTGCCAAAATCTCCTTTAGCGGAGTTTCATTATAGGAGATTATGCCTACATCCTGACCGAGTTTTAGA
Source organism: Algoriphagus sp. (assembly GCA_041688245.1). Lineage (GTDB taxonomy): Bacteria > Bacteroidota > Bacteroidia > Cytophagales > Cyclobacteriaceae > Algoriphagus. Next base: position 993 of record JBDNIP010000087.1, on the reverse strand, counting down.
TTCTGCTCTCGAGATTTCTTTACAATGTTTGCAAGGTCGGTTTCTGCCAGAACGATAAATGAATCACCCTTGTACAAAGGTTCATCATCGATTCCGTCAAGAATCAGATTATTGAAATTGTGGAAGTAGCAGAACCTTTTGAATCCATCTATAATCTCCCAAGGATACAGCTCTCCTTTTGGGAATACCAAAATTAAGCGCTCATATTTCCGTAAATGTGTAATACCTGATTCCAAAGCCTCCATGATATCTCTTGCAAAATCCTGATATACTCCCGGAAACTCATTCTCATGATCTTTTACGTCCCGATCGATTATCAACAACTTATCCGAAGGGATTTTTTTGATAAGTTCATAGGCAGTTTCAGGACGTGAGTCTTCATCGTAAAAATGGGGAGCGACCACATAGAAATGATATTCTCCAAGATTCCGCTCTAATAGGCTTTGGAATAAAGTTCGATTGTAATGGTGAATCTGAAGATCAACTGTGGCTTGGTCACCTAGAGTCTCTATGATGGAGTAGTAGATGATTTTTTTGTAGGAACTTAGCTTGTTAAAGAGTAGAAGGACTTTGATTTTATTTTCCATATTGGTGGAATTCACATAAAACCCTTTTCCTCGTACGGAAGTAATAATTCCTCGATCTCGAAGCTCGTTATAGGCTTTCTCTACAGTATCCCTTGAGAGAAGGAAATCAAAGCTTGTTTCATTAATCGATGGAATTCGATCACCGATTTTTAATTCCCCTCGTTCAATATCCTCCAAGATTAGATTGACCACCTGCATGTACTTAGGTGTTCGTGATTCGGTGTGGATTTTTTCAGATTTATCAAGTAACATAGGCAGGTTGGGTTTGGTTTAGGTCACTTCTTAGATTTATCTTGGGAACGCTGCGGCAAGTCCACCATCGACATGGAGCATATTTCCGGTACTCTTAGATAGCATTCCGCTCACAAATACAAAAGCTGCATCAGCGATATCTGAGGTCTTTACG
>JBDNIP010000641.1:0-5819 GCA_041688245.1 Algoriphagus sp. | reverse complement strand
TTCTTTACTATAGTCAAATTTATTTCTTTATTTCGCCTGCAGACTAATGAAATCCAAAAACTTTAGTGTTTATGTCAGAAATAAAAAAACTTTTAGTTGCAAACCGGGGGGAAATAAGCCTTAGAATCATGCGGACGGCTAGGGAAATGGGAATTGCCACTGTTGCTGTGTTCAGTGAAGCAGATAGAAATTCTCCACATGTGAAGTTTGCCGATGAAGCGATTTGTTTAGGCCCACCACCATCCTCAGAATCTTATTTGTTAGGCAATAAAATTATTCAAATTGCCAAAGATCTAGGGGTAGATGCAATTCATCCAGGTTATGGTTTCTTATCAGAAAATGAAAGCTTCGCGAAAGCAGTAGCAGCTGCAGGTCTAATCTTTGTCGGACCTTCTCCAGAGGCTATACGGATTATGGGAAGTAAACTAGCTGCTAAACAGGCAGTTTCCAAATATGATATCCCTTTAGTTCCAGGCACAGAAGAGGCGATTTCCAATATCGGAGAAGCTAAAAAAAGAGCTGTGGAGATTGGGTATCCTATCCTCATCAAAGCAAGTGCAGGAGGAGGAGGAAAGGGAATGCGTATTGTGGAGAATGAAACTGAATTTGAAGAGCAAATGCAACGGGCCGCCAGTGAGGCTAAATCTGCCTTTGGTGATGAAGCGGTTTTTATTGAGAAATTCATCACTTCGCCCAGGCACATTGAAATACAGATCCTAGGTGATCAGCATGGAAATGTGGTTCACCTTTTTGAACGGGAATGCTCAATTCAACGTCGACATCAGAAAGTTATTGAAGAAGCCCCATCTGCTGTTGTCTCGGAAGAAATGAGAAAAGCCATGGGTGATGCGGCAGTCGGCGTGGCAAAAGCTTGTAATTATTACGGTGCAGGTACCGTGGAGTTTATTGTGGACGATCAATTGAACTTCTATTTCTTAGAAATGAATACCCGATTGCAAGTGGAGCATCCGGTGACTGAAATGATTACTGGGAAAGATCTTGTATGTGAACAACTCAAGATCGCCGCAGGACATCCTTTGGACTTTTCGCAAGAAGATTTGAAAATTCATGGACACGCGGTCGAAGTCAGAGTTTATGCTGAAGACCCCAAGAATAATTTTCTTCCTGACATTGGTACATTAGTTACCTATCAGCGACCACAAGGTCCAGGAATCCGAGTTGATGATGGATTTGAAGAAGGAATGACGATTCCTATTTTCTATGATCCTATGATTGCCAAGTTGATTACGCATGCTGCAGATCGCAATTCGGCGATTGATCGGATGATCCATGCGATTGACGATTATAAGATTTCAGGGATTCAAACTACACTTGGTTTTTGCCGATTCGCTTTAAATCACCACGCTTTTCGCAGTGGTAATTTTAATACGAAATTTGTTGAAAATTTCTTCAGTCCTGCAGTTTTGGATCCCACTTTTGAAGAAAATGAGTTGGAACTTCTTTCAGCTTTAGCAGTAGAGTTTTTTGTAAATTCAGACACCAAGAAGACTGTGACGGAAAGAAACGATTCAGTTTCCGCATGGAGAAAGAGATTAAATTAAAATGGCAGAAATTTTACCCATAAAAGGTTGGCGATACTCAGATTCTTTAGCCTCCCAGATCGAAAATCTAACCTCACCACTATTTGATGTGGTATCTACAAAGCAGCGGAAAATTCTTTATGAAAATCCGTTGAATAGCATTCATTTGTCAGTTCCAAGAGGGGAGAACCCAGCTGAAGAAGCGGCGGCTATACTTGCTAGATGGAAAGCTGAAGGAGTGCTAACTCAAGACGCATTGCCTGGGATTTACGTCTACTATCAATATTTTAGGTTACCGGGAGAGTACAGAGCGCGCTGTCGCAAAGGCTTTATCATTCAGGTCAAAGCCTATGACTGGAATGAAAAAATAATTCTCCGTCATGAAAACACAATAGTTTCGGCAGTGAACGATCGAATTGATCTTTTGAAACATTCCGAAATCCAAGCCAGTCCAACCCATGGGTTGTATGAAGATCCAGAGGAGCAGTTGGAACCCTACATGGACGCAGCGATGGAGTCACCGCTTTATGAGTTGGAGGATTATCAGGGAGTTCGAGAAGTGGTCGCAGTGATTCATGATGCAGTGGTGATCAGTAGGTTTCTAAGTGTGCTAAAGGATAAGCAAATCATCTTAGCAGATGGACACCACAGACTTGAAGGCGCCATCGAATATCGGAAAGTCATGAAGGAGCAATTCCCGACCCATATCTGGAAAGCTCATGACTACCACATGATGTATCTGACCAATACATCAGGAAATCATTTGAAGATTCTTCCAACACATCGAATTTTTTATGGGTTGGATATATCTGAACAAGAATTCATGAACAAATTAGAAGAGTGGTTTGTGGTAAAGCCTTTTGGTGATCCTGAGGAACTTGGAGTTTACGCTTTTCATAAGCCATGGTCTTTTGGATTAATGATCGGAGAAAAGGCATATCTGCTACAACTTTCTAAAGAGAATTTCGAAAAGTTCAATCAGGGACTTCCATCTCCAGTCCGGAATCTTGACCTGGTGGTATTACATGAATTAGTGTTTACTCGAATGTTGGGGATGGATTCGGAGAATCAGCGAAATTCCCTGCAACTAGTATATGAGCGAAATTTTGCTCGATGCATTCAAGAGGTAGAATCCGGAAAGGCTAGCTTTGCGATAATCACACAGGAGATCGAACTCAATCAGGTCATGGAAGTATGTCGCTCAGGACATGTACTTCCCCAAAAGTCCACTTACTTTTACCCAAAGGCTTTGGGAGGATTGCTATTTGCCAGTATTAATCAATTAGAATTCGAATTTGATTACCAAGCGTATGTTCAATAATTTAGAAGGGAAAAAAATAATTTTAGCTTCTAATTCTCCCAGAAGACAGGAGTTGTTGAAAGGGTTAGAACTAGCGTTTGAGGTGCGTGTAAGTGTGGTAGAAGAAAAAATTCCTGCTGATCTCAAGCCAGAATATGTAGCAGCCTACCTTTCCAAATTAAAGTCAGACGCATTTGGCAAACTTGAAGTTGGTGAATTGCTGATCACTTCTGACACGGTAGTCATCGAAAACAATCATGTCCTAGGAAAGCCCGCAAATGAGCAAGAAGCTTTTGATATGCTGAAAAGTTTATCTGGTGATACTCATACTGTCATGACTGCTGTGACGATGAGAGATACCTCCAAACAAATCACCTTAGAAGATGAGACGCTTGTCACTTTCCGCTTCTTAACCGAGGATGAAATCTGGCATTATATTTATAATTACAAACCTTTTGACAAAGCAGGTGCTTATGGAATTCAAGAGTGGATTGGATTTATGGGCGTCACTCGAATCGAAGGATCTTATTATAATGTGATGGGATTCCCGCTTCATCTCGTTTATGAGCAACTGAAAAAATGGTAATAAAAAAGCCTTTTCGATAGTCGAAAAGGCTTTTTTGTTCTAGGGACTGAATCTTAGTCTTCTTTTTCCACCTTTATTTTTCCGGGAGCGATTTTAATTTTATCATCTCCTTTTAGCTCTTTACTGACAATAAAATAAGGCCCGGATATGATTTCCTCTCCTTCAGTTAAACCTTCTAATAATTCAATATTTTGAAAATCAGAAATACCGGTTTTGATGACTTTGATTTTAGCAATCCCACCCTCATTCACAAATACGATCTCTCGGGATTTGGTTGTTCCACTGGCTAAAGTATCTTGCTGATTAGCTCTGGTAGTTACAGCAGAAAGAGGAACAGATAAAACATTATCTTTTGAGTTAGTAAGAATCTCAACTGAAGCAGTCATTCCTGGTCTGAAGGGATATTTTCTACCATTAGCTACTAGATCCTTATAGGAACTGTTCAGAATTCTAATTTTTACCTTGAACTCAGTTACTGCATCTGAAGAAACTTTCGCATTTGCTGTATTTGCTATCGCAGTGACCACTCCTTTGAATTTTTTACCCAAGTTGGAATACGCATCAACATCAATAATTGTGGTGTCTCCAAGGCTCAATCTGATGATGTCATTTTCATTTACATCTACTCGAACTTCCATTTTGGATAGATCTGCTATCGTTAGCATTTCTGTACCAGCCATCTGCTGCGTTCCCACTACTCGCTCGCCTTGCTCTACCAATAGGTTGGAGACAATTCCACTCACAGGAGAATATACGTTTGTCAATCTTAGGTTTTCTGCGGCTTCATTTACCGTGGCTTGCGAACTTTTTATAACAAATTCTGATGCAATCACATTTTGCTTGGCAGCTTCCAGATCTTTTTGAGAAGTAATGTAATTCGCTTGAGCAGTTTCATAATCTGCCAAAGAGATCACTTTTTGCTGATACAATGCTTTTTGCCTGTCAAAATTTTGCTCTGCTTGGGTAAACTGAGCTTCTGAGCGCTGCAAGGAGGCCCTTGCTTGTGCGAGATTGGCTAGTTGCTGATTTAAGTTTGCTTTGGTACGATCCAGCGCTGAAATGAAATTGTCAGGACGAATCTTTACCAGTAACTTCCCTAATGCGACAGAGTCACCTTCTTTGATATTTAATTCGATAATCTCACCCGCAACATCTGGACTGAGCTTTACTTCCACTTCAGGCTGGATCTCACCTGATGCACTTACTTTTTCAATGATTTGTGTCTTTGCAGATTTTGTTACTTCTACTTCGACTTCTTTAGCTCCTCCAACCCAGCCGGCACTGCGAGCGATTACAGCAAAAATAATTAGGAATGCTATTGCTCCTACTAAGTAATACAACAGTTTATTTGATTTTTTATTAGCCATGTGTTAGTTAAGATTTATTGGATTACCAAGATAAAAGTCGAGTACCTTAACGCGTAAAATATAAGTGTATTTGGCGTTTAAAAGATCCGCTTGAGTATTGAAAAGGTTATTTTGAGCTACTTGAAAGTCAACTGAGTTAATCGCACCCACGTCCAATCGCTGCTGGGCGATTCTAAAAGATTCTTGTACAGCATCCAAACGTGTCAAATTTGCTCCATACGATTGCTGTGCGGAAAGAGCACTATTATAGGCACTTTCAATATCTTGTCTCAATGTGTTTTTAGCTTCTATTTCAGCTACTTCACTAATCTGCTTTTGTACCCGAGCTCGCTGAACACCCGCTATGTTGTTGAATTGGGAGAAAATCGGAATGCTCAGGTTGATATTCAGAGATTGAGATAAGTTGTTTTCGATCTGGGCACTAAATGATGGTCGCTCGTTTCCAAAAGATCGATCTACGTAGTTAGAGAAAATATTGGCCCCTATTCCTAAAGTAGGAAGGAATGCTCCTTTTGCGATTTTCACACCATATTCCGCACTTTCCACATTGACTTTAGCCAATTTGATCTCAGGCATTATCTCCACAGCGGTATCGAATATATCCGAGGGATTTTCAGATGCCATTAGGTCATCGTTGATGACAAACTCAGGCTCTGTGACTTGAAAATCTTCTGTAAAAGGAATTTGCATCGCCTGCGCCAAATTCAGCTTGGAGATTCTCAGACTATTTTGCGCATTGATTACTTCCAGTTCATTGGTTGCATTTTGAGCCTGAAGATCTAGTTTGTCCGACAGTGGGAGGGATCCGGCCACTACTAACTTAGCGGTGCGATCCAGTTGGTCCTTTGAAGTGGTAAGCTGACTTTTTGCAATACCCACTTGTTCACGGTTGAATACTACGTTGATAAAAAGATTGATAATATTAAGTGTAATATTATTCTTGGTTACCTGAATGTTAAAAAGACCAGCTTCTATGTCTAATTTACTTTGCGTGACGTTGTTGGATATACGACGTCCTGCAAACA
>JBDNIP010000640.1:0-2406 GCA_041688245.1 Algoriphagus sp. | reverse complement strand
TTAGAAAGTTGAGAAGGGATTTCTACATTCTGTGGAAATAGTTCAATAAAATATTTCCCAAAATCGCGCTGTATGCACACTGCTGGTGTTGGAATGTTCCTTGCAGCATTTAAAAATAAAATAAAAATGGCATGAAAAATCTAACCGGTAAAAAAGTAGCTATTCTGGTAACAGATGGATTTGAACAATCAGAATTTACCGAACCAAAAAATGCGGTAAAAAATGCAGGTGCTACAGTTCATGTGGTGAGTTTGGGCAAAGAACCAATTAAGTCATGGAATAATGGGAATTGGGGAGGCGAATTTCAAGTAGATAGAACGATAGATGAGGTTTCAGTAGACGATTACGACTCACTGATTTTACCGGGTGGCTTAATCAATCCGGATTACCTGAGAAGAAATAGCAAAGCAGTGGATTTTATAAGAAGTTTTTTTGAACATAAGAAACCTGTTTCAGCAATTTGTCACGCACCATGGCTGTTGGCAGAAGCGGGCGTATTGAAAGGACGAAAAATAACTTCTTACCCAAGTATCAAGACAGATATGATGAATGCCGGTGCCAACTGGGTAGACGAAGAAGTGGTCGTAGACGCAGGATTAACTACGTCAAGATCTCCTGAGGATTTACCTGCATTCTGTAAAAAGGTGGTAGAAGAAATCGCCGAAGGAAAGTATGATTAAATGTCACAATCGACATAATCACCATCAACGGAATACAAAACAGTATTCATATAAAATTGTAATCATGGAAGCAGAAATAAAAATATTGGATAAATCAGTACGGAAAACGAGCAATGGTTTCAGTGTAAAAGGCTACGGTGCGAAAGGTGCCTCTATTGACAACAATATCTTAGAGCAGATCGATGTCGAACGCGCAAACCCAAAAGCCGATGAAGTTCTTATTGAGGTGCTTTACTGCGGAGTATGTCATAGTGATGTACACCAAGTGAACAACGATTGGAAAAATACACGCTACCCATGTGTTCCCGGTCATGAGGTAATCGGTAAGATAGTGGAAACAGGAGCCTCGGTTTCAAAATTCAAAGTAGGTCAAATTGTGGGCGTAGGATGTATGGTCGATAGCTGCCAAACCTGTAATCCCTGCAAAAATGGTGATGAGCACTTTTGCGCGGGTGAACACGGTCCAACTATGACTTACAATGGATATTTTAGGGATCCTGGATCCGACTACAATACATTTGGTGGATTTTCGACACATATTGTTTCCAATGAAGCTTTTTTACTAACCATTCCTGAAAAACTTGAGCTGTCATCAGCCGCGCCCCTTCTTTGTGCTGGGGTGACTACGTATTCTCCAATGAAACAATGGGGTGTAAAAGCAGGTGATAATGTTGCCATAGTTGGTATTGGCGGACTGGGCCACGTTGCTATCCAAATAGCAAAAGCCTTGGGTGCAAAAGTTACAGCCATTACAAGCCACGAATCAAAAAAAGAAGAAGCTAAGGCATTCGGTGCTGATGATGTATTACTGTCAACAGATGAAGATGCTATGACAAAAAATGCGTTGCGATACGATTACATACTAATCACAATTCCAGTACCGTTTGATATCAATGATTACATTAATCTTCTCACCTATCGTGGAAGTCTAGTTACTGTAGGACTTTTGGGTGAATATGAAAAGCCTACAAATAATATGAATGTCGCCATATTTGATCGTACCCTTGGAGGTTCTTTTATTGGCGGTATTTCCCAAACTCAAGAAATGCTGGATTTCTGTGCAGAACATGACATAGCTCCTGAAGTAGAAATGATAAATATCAATCAAGTGAATGAAGCATTTGACAAGGTTAAAAATGAGGAGGTACGCTTTCGGTATGTTATTGATATGAGTAAATAACTTCAAAAAAACAGAGATAGTGCTGTCATTATCTAAACTTAATGGGAATTGATCTAGGAGGAAAAGGAATGGAAGATAAAAATATCGTAATAATTGGAGGTGGATTTGCAGGAATTAATCTGGCAATGAATTTAGCTGATGCAGCAGGAGTAAATGTCACATTGGTTGATAAAAATAATTATAATTATTTTACACCTTTAATCTATCAATTGGCTGGGGGTTTTCTAGATGTTTCTAGCATAAGTATCCCTTTCAGAACTTTATTCAAAGGAAAAAAAAATCTTCATTTCAGGATGGGAGAGTTTCAGAAAGTTATTCCTGCGGAAGGTAAGATTAGGCTGTCTACAGAAGCCATTGCGTATGATTATCTCGTAATAGCCACGGGTACCAAACCCAATTTTTTTGGAATGGAGAATATTAAGAAGAATGCTCTTCCAATGAAATCAATTGATGACGCGGTAAAGTTGCGAAATTTCCTTTTAAGCGAAGCCGAAAAATATATTCAAACTCATGATGAGGATGAGAAGCGAAAGATGCGAAATATCG
>JBDNIP010000639.1:0-2104 GCA_041688245.1 Algoriphagus sp. | reverse complement strand
TACAGGGTAGTTGAAGATTGAATTGGCCAAAGTGCCTTTTTCCAAAATGACATAATCTAATCCTGCTTTTTTGGCTTCCACAGCGCAGGCTAGGCCTATTGGGCCCGCCCCAATAATAATGAGGTCAAAATTTTGCATTACTAGGTTGATTTAAATGAGCGTAAAGGAAAGAGCAGTGTCTACGTAATCCCGATACTTGATTTGATAGGTTCTTTCTTTCATTCGGACAATTCCTAAAGCTTCTTGAACGACTGCCATGGCTGAAACAGTTCCGTACGATGCTCCAATTCGGACCAATTGTGCAGATAGCCCTGTTTCCATATCAATAGACACCCCAGTGCCTGGAAGTTTCTCCAGTTCATAGGTTTCGGTTGATTTTAAGATATGCAACAGCTTATTTTCATTAGGTTCAGTCTCCATAAGTGCTGTAAGTTGTGCTTTTGCCAATTCGGTTTTTGGCCAGGGAGCATTGAGCAATCCATTGCTGATAGCATGAATTCCGGGTTTGATCGCTTCGATTCCATTCCCATAATTACTCAGATACCAGAGACTTTTTCCGTCTGAGACCAAGAGGTTGAAGCCATCATATTTTTCCTGGGACTTTTCGATTTCCTCCAGATATTGCTTGGGAGCAAATTGACCTTCTAGCCAATTCTGTACTAGTTTGCCTCTACTGATTGTGGGCTTTATTGAAGTGGAAGAGTTACGATAATTAGTCAGCAAAGCCCAGCGGCCATTTGCATGAAAACCCAGCCAAGTGCCACCACTTCGGAGATCTTTTCCTGCATAGATCTTGCTGTCCCATTGATGTAAGCTTTGAGTTGGACGTTCAAAAAACTCATCTCTGTTGGCTGAAATAATCAGTGGGAAATCAGGATTAACCTTCCAAGCAATAGCTACTAGACACATATTACAAAGTTAAGAAAAGGCCGGATTAACCGGCCTTTTGGAATATTATACTTTTGTTTCTTGTAAACCTGGGTAGTCTATATAGCCTTTTTCACCTGGGGTGTAAAAGGTGTCCTGATCCCATGAAGCCAATACCGCATTTTCTTCAAATCGGGTTGGCAAATCGGGATTGGAAATGAACGGTTTTGCATAAGCAACAGCATCTGCCAGGCCTTCTAAGATAAATTTATTTCCTTTTTCTTGATCAAAACCTGCGTTGATCGCCAGTGTGCCTTTGTACATCGGGCGATAGTACTTTGCGATCTCCGTCACCAAATATGGGATCTCACTTACATCAGTGAATGGTTCTGAAAGATGCAGGTATGCTAGGTCGTAATCATTTAGTTTTTCTACGATGTAGTCAAAAGTTGGAATCGTCTCCTCATCGGCTATCATCCCGAACACACCATTGAGTGAAGGATTCAGCCGAAGTCCAATTCGGTTTTCAGGCATTACTTCCTTGATGGCCTCAATGATTTCAAATAGGATTTTTGCACGGTTCTCGATGCTTCCACCATATTCGTCCATTCGAGTATTGCTGGTTCTGTTGAAAAACTGATGAAGTAAATAGCCATTTGAAGAGTGAATTTCTACTCCGTCAAAGCCAGCTTCAACAGCATTTTTTGCAGCGTTTTTGAAATCTAAGATTGTTTGTTTGATCTCCGCAATCGTCATCTCTCTAGGAGTGACTGTGTCTTTGAAGCCTTTTGGAGTAAATGCTTTTGCATGCGGATTGATTGCTGAAGGTGCTACCGGCAAGTCACCATTATGAAAATCTGGGTGTGAAATTCGGCCTACATGCCAAAGTTGAATAAATATTTTTCCACCTTCTTTGTGGACAGCCTCAGTTACTTTTTTCCATCCTTCGACTTGCTCATCGGAATAAATGCCTGGAGTATTAATATAGCCGACGGCCATCTTGGAAACTTGAGCTCCTTCTGTGATGATCAATCCTGCTGAGGCACGCTGCTTGTAATATTCAACATGTATATCAAATGGTACATTGCCTTCATTAGCCGCACGGCTTCTAGTCATTGGAGCCATCCATACGCGGTTGGAAAGGTCTAAATCTCCAACCTTCATAGCTTGTAAAAGTGGTTGTTTGGTACTCATATCAACTGTTTGGTTTAATTTTTAAATTCAATGTCTATACAAC
>JBDNIP010000638.1:0-10666 GCA_041688245.1 Algoriphagus sp. | reverse complement strand
TGGTGACCTGTGATTAATACGTTTGGTAAATTCATTAATCGTGCGATATCCTCATCTTGAAGAATTTCCGATGATAAATCCTGAAAGAAGAGATCTTCTTCTTGTTCATATACATCAATACCTAAATAGCCCACTTTTTTCTTTTTTAAAGCCTCAATAACTGCTTTTGTATCAATTAATGCTCCACGACTCGTATTTATAATAGTTACTCCTTGCTGCATTTCAGAAAGGCTCTCTTTATTGATCAAGTGTTTCGTTTCATTTGTCAAGGGACAATGCAGCGAGATAATACCACTTTGAGCAATTAACTCAGCTAACTTTACATAGCTAACCCCAATAGTTTTCAGATGTTCATTTTCATAGAGATCATATGCTAATACCTTACAGCCCATTCCCAACATTATTTTGCAGAACGCGCTACCAATTGCGCCTGTGCCGATGATGCCGACTGTTTGTTTGTGAATATTGACTCCTATCAAGCCTTCTAGTGAAAAGTTGTTTTCCCGTACTCGATTGTACGCTTTGTGAGTTTTCCTTACTACTGTCATCAAAAGTGCTAAAGCATGCTCTGCAACTGCCTCTGGACTATATATAGGGACTCTACAGATTCGTATTCCAAGCTTCTCGGCTGATTGAAGATCGACTTGATTATAGCCTGCGCATCTGAGTGCAATATTTTTCACATGTAGTTCTGCCAATTTACTGAGAACCTTTTTATCGAGATGATCATTGACGAACGTACAAATGGCATTATATCCCTTAGCTAGGTAAACAGTATCTTGGTCCAACTTACATTCAAAGTATGTAAATTGATGCTCAAAATTGGGAGTGAGTTGTTCAAAACTCGCTTTGTCATAGGATTTAAAACTAAAAAAAGCGACTTTCATATTTGCCTCGGTCTAATAAGTTGTGAAATAATGTTACATTCAAAATAAAATCGAAATGAAAAAATTACTCTTATTCATTCCTGTTCTATTCCTTTTGTCCTGTGGAGTAAAGGAAATCAACGCAGCCACTGCAGAAACTGTAACTGAAGAAATGCCTAAACTTACTGCTACAGATTCAGTACTTCGCCATGTCGTCTATTTCAGCTTCAAGAAAACCTCTTCACCTGAAGACATTCAGGGAGTAGTCGATGCGTTTAGAAATCTTCAGAACGAAATTCCCGGCATCGAATCATTTGAGTGGGGAATCAACTCAAGCCCTGAAGGAATCAACCAAGGCCTAACGCACGCCTTTACGCTTACTTTTCATTCAGATTTGGCAAGAGACGAATACTTACCACATCCAGCTCATCAGACTTTTGGAACTCTCTTAGGTCCTCATTTAGATAAAGTAACTGTTCTGGATTACTGGACCAGAAAATAATTATTGATTATTTGGCAAGGCTGAGGAATCGGTTTTGCCTCATTTTTTGATTGTTAAATACCTCAACAAATTCAAAATTTCCAGTGACTCCCCAAGAAAGTGTTCCGCCATATTCCTTGAATAATAGTTCTAAGTATTTCCCGAAAATCGCTGTAATCTTCATGTAACTTTAGGATCAGTCACACTCGATCTGAATCCATTACTTAGCAACTTACAGGCTGTAGGACTTTGAAAACCTTCTTGGTCTACTCGATTTTCCTACGACTTAAATAAAACTTTTTTTTGGCTAATTCCTTCAGGCTATTGACTTTTACCCTTTCACTAAAAACAAAATAATACTTGTAGCAAAAAACTTACATGAAAATTGTCACAAGCAGTATTCAAATAATTTAGCTAATTTTCTCATATTGATTTATAATATGTTTTGAACACAAAATGATAATAATCAATCTTGTAGTAGCTTTAAAAAACTTTCAAAATCATAAAAAAGCTACTCTTGCAGAGTAGCTTTTTCCAAATCAATCAATCGACCAACCAAATAAAATCTGAATAACCTCCGGCGACCATTTCTTCTTTAGGAATGAATTTCATAGCTGCTGAATTCATGCAATATCGAAGATTTGTGGGGTCCGGACCATCAAAGAATACATGCCCTAAATGACTATTTCCAAACTTACTTCTAACTTCCACTCGGGTCATTCCCAAATCTTTATCAACTGGCTTATTAATAATTCGTGCATCGATGGGCTTGGAGAAACTAGGCCATCCTGAGCCTGATTCGTATTTATCTTTTGAGCTAAATAGCGGTGCACCGGACACAATACAAACATAGATTCCATCTTTTTTATTCCCATTGTATTTATTTTGGAAAGCATATTCAGTGGCATCATCCATGGTCACTTCATACTGAAGATCAGTGAGTGTATTTTTCAATTCAGACTTAGAAAGAGCTACATATTTCTTTTCGCTAAGCTCTGGCCAATGAGTCTTGATGAAAGCATCTCTTCCTGATCCGCTACGGTAAGCGTAATATTCCTTCGAACTTTTCTTGTAATAATCTTGGTGATACTCTTCAGCTACGTAAAAATTACTGTATCCGATAACCGGAGTTACAATTGGATTTTTGAAGCGATCGGACTTATCCAAATACTTTTTGGAATCTTCTGCTACTTTCTTTTGCTCCGCATCATGATAAAATATTGCAGACTCATATTGTGTACCGCGGTCATAAAATGATCCTCCGACATCAGTCGGATCAAAAGTTTGCCAAAAAATATCTACTAATTCAGTGTAGCTGATTATTTCCGGGTCAAAAGCAATTTGTACTGACTCCCGATGGGAAGTTTTTCCGCTGGCCACTTCACCATAAGTTGGATTTTTTTCTTTTCCACCAGAATATCCAGAAACCACGGACACTACTCCGTCAATTCCTTCAAACGGTGCTTCAACACACCAGAAACACCCTCCTGCAAAAGTTGCAAGTTGTACGTTTCCATCGTAATTCGCCACCAATTCGGCATCCGAAGCAGTTGCTTCTTGGTATTCTGCTGTGGATGTTCCACAGGACATTACTAGTCCTATCAGTAAACTTAGCATGGGTAAAATACTTTTATTTGAATGAGTCATTTGAGATTTGTTCTTTTGTGAATCGAGTCCAAAGGATTAAAAATTAAAACAGATTTTATATGGTTCTGTTTGAGTTAGTTTTAAATCTGGTTTCAGCAGTTACGAACTGAATTCAACTCTGGTTTGTATTTTGAAAGATAAGTAAGCAAAAAATATTGCTTTGTTTAGTAAACCCAGATTAGCCATGAAAAATTCAATTAAGTTACTTCTGGGGGAAATAACTTAAAAATCTGAGCGAGTGATTTTAGAATTATTTTCTCAGATTCAGCCGAATTTTATTTTTTAAACCAAAAAAATAGATGGGCCAACTTTTAGTCTAAGTGAAAATCCAGGTAACTAAACAAACTATGAAGTCGCTTCTTTTTTTTACTCGCTTTATTACTTCCATTGGTTTAGCTATTTTTTCAGCTCTCCCCTCATCTGCTCAGGAAATTACTAAAGGTCAGAAAAAAGCTATGCATTGGGGCAATCAATCTGACTATCATTCAATGAGTCAGGAGGGCGGGCATTATTTGATTTTTAATTTCGGGATACGTAGAGATGGAAAACCCACTATTCCGAATCACGATTTTCCCAATCTTAGTGGTAATCTTGGTTTAGGTCTGGGTTATCGAAAGGGGAATTTCAGTTTTGAATATGGTCTTAATTTTCTTTATCATTCACCAGAAACGATTACTTACATTTCGTTGGTGGACAGATCGCTTTATCTCAATCCCTATGCAAATAGCCTGATTATTCCATTGGTATTTCGTTATGATATCCCTGTCGGAGAGAAGGAAAGGTTTCGGTTTGGTGCAAATTTCACCACAAATTATATAATTGCAGCATTTACTGATGGGCTATCATCTGGATATGGTGGGGATGGAGGTAATAATTCAAGTGCGGAGCCACTCAAATATACCTGGGTAAATGGAGAAAAGAAGAGTGGATTTTTCTTTAAGGCCGGGCTACATGCTGAATTCCAATTTCTCAATTCTTCATTTCTGATACTTCAGACAAGCAGAGCATTTACCATCAGCCCTAACAGGAGCTTTCTAGTGTCTTGGCAAGCAGATGGTCAAAATGGAAATTTTGTTGTAGAAAGCCGAATCCAAGGATATATGATTGAGCTGACCTACAAAATCCCTTTGAATGTACTAGGTAAGAAACTTTCTGGAAAAGGATAAAAATTTTTAGGGGCTTATTTCATAAAAGGAATTACTGACTTATTCCAGATTGCATAGCCTTTTGCATTCATGTGAAGACTATCTGAAATGAAAATTTCTGTCATCGGTCTTCCGGATTTATCTAGCATCATGTCCCATACATTCATAAAATTCACTTGATCGTGAGTAGTCGCATATTGACGCATCAAGTCGTTCAATACGGTGTAGGAAGTTTCTAGCTGCCATCGAGACGGACTCGGTTTTGTACTGATCAGGACAATATTTGTTTCTGGGAGCTTTTGAAGAATCCGAGTAACGAGCAGATCGATATCTTTCATGATTTGAGATACTTCTTTTCCGGCATTTAGATCATTATCCCCTTCATAGATAAAAATCTTTTCAGGACTATATCGAATCACTAATTCATCCAAGTGAATTAGTAAATCCGAGGCCTGTGATCCGCCAAACCCAGTATTGATAATGGGAATTGCTGGAAATTCTTCTTGAAGATTTTTCCAAAATCGTACACTTGAACTCCCGGTGAACACAAAAGAATTTGGCTTCCAACCCGCTTGATCGATTCTCTTGGTGAGTGACTTCACTTCAATTTGAAACGGAATTTCTTGGGAAATTACTTTGCCGCTTGTGGCCAACAGCAATAGCAGCACAAAATATAATCTAAGGAACCCCATCTGATTTGGTTTTTGTATGTTTTCAATTTTTTCGAAAGTGTACATCTAGTGATCAAATATGAACATATCGGACAGTTTGAAATAGTATAAGTACAGCTTAAAAGTAAGAATTATGTTTTGGAAAAAGTCTCAATTCATCCTCTAAGAGCAGGTTATGATCACATGTATACTTGTAACCATACATTTATTAAATGGGTTGATATTTTTGGAGAAGTTTTGGTGTAAGTTACTGCTTCAATCTAATTTCCTTTTTAAATGAATCAACTTACCCAGTTTTTCTGGTTTTGTAGCGGTGCTAATTTTTCTATTCTAAAACGAGCTCCCACAGAATCAAATAAGTATATTGGAATAGGCGCTACGGTATTTTTTACGGGTGTTCTTGCAGCCATTGCAGCAGGGTACGCACTATTTACTGTTTTTGAAAGTATTTGGCCTGCGTTGTTCTTTGGAATACTTTGGGGAATGATGATTTTCAATTTGGATCGATTTATTGTCTCCAGTATGCGTAAGAAGGAAAATGCCGGCACTGAATGGAAACTGGCGATTCCACGAATGGTTTTGGCTGTTTTATTGGCATTGGTCATTTCTAAGCCTTTGGAGTTGAAAATGTTTGAGCGAGAGATCAATCGAAAGTTGGATGTAAAGAAGACCGAAATGATTGCTACTTCAAAGTTGAATTTAGCAAAGGGGTTTCCGGAAATTCAAGCACTAGAAGTTCAAAAAGATAGCTTAAAGGCTGAATTGGCTAAATCAGAATCCTTTAGAGATCAAGTTCAAGGGGAATATGATGCAGAGCGATTTGGTGAAAGGATAAGTGGAACCAGTGGGATAGTAGGACTGGGGACTAACGCCAAGAAGAAAGAACAACAACTGGATGCTGCTCAGGTAGCCCTGGAGGAATTACGAAAAAGAAATCAGATTCGAATCGATACGCTTGATACGCAGATCCGAGATTTCACTGTACTTCGGCAATTGGAATTCGAAAAGCAACAGGCAGGAATTGATGGCTTTGACGGACTGGCAGCTCGAATGGATGCCTTAGACTTATTAACCAAAGAATCTGCTGCAATGGCTCTGGCAAACGTGTTTATCATGTTGCTTTTTATTGCGATCGAGACCGCTCCAATATTTATAAAGCTGATTTCGCCACGAGGGCCTTATGATGATTTGTTGGAGTTGGCAGAAGACAAAGTCAAACTTTTCAAGAGCGAAAAGTGGGTGAAAGTGAAAGGTGAATCAGAAGCTAGAGTGAGTTATTTTCAGGACACACATTTTTACGGAAATGAGCTAAGTAAGGAGAAAACCAATCGAACAAGTAAAGCCAAAACAGAAGCAGAGATCAATAAGCTAGAGCAGAAATTTAAAGTTTAAACTAATGATATTTTAAAAACTGAGAGAAGGGCAGTTTCCATTTGCTTACTATCAATCTGTTAGCTCAATTTTAAACAATAATTCCGCTACATCTGATTGATTTATGAATTCACTGACTGATTTTCATTTGGCAGCAGCTATGATTTTTACCAAAAAAATAAGTTTGCAAGAGTTGATGAGCTTCTCTGTAAGTCCCGAAATACTTATGTTTCGACCCTTAATTTGGAGACTTTTATCTGGATCGAAATGATATTCACTATCAAATTTCCATACATCATCGCTTACTAACTGAATTGGGAAACTGAGCAGCACTTGATCTTTTCCTTTTGCTAAAGGATTGAGCCATCCGAAAATCGGAGAAACAGTACTGATACTGGTGTTGGCACCATCAATAAGTTCACAGAGGATAGTGTTGATTTGACTAAACTCTTTTTTAACCCCATAAAGATCCTTTCCGTCCATAGTTTTAGAAGCGGCTATTCCCAAATCGAGATTCATGTGGGCATCTATGCTGACAAATAAATTCTTCAGAGCTAGATACTTTTTGATATACAAGCTTCAAATGCGATTTGCCAATTCTTAGTGGGCTGCATTCCATGGCTGCAAAGTTCGTAAGCATCAATAAATCGCTTAGCGAAAAGAATATCCAGTACTTCCATTCGAAGATTATCTTCCATGCGATTAACCACAACTATACCACTGGCTTAATTTTCTTTGCTTAATTGGCAGAGAAAGATCCGCCACTGCCAGTCATGTCCTCCACAGGGAGGCAAGCGGATGACGTTTGGATAGCCGTTGGAAGAAGTACCAGCAATGCCAGTGTTTACCATATACTGAGCTACTTTTTGAATTTTACTGGTGCAATTGTAGATATAGGTAATCTTCAAATAGTATAGTCAAAATACTTCATTAGATTCTTGAAGTCACTTGTCTGTGAAGCACCGCAAAATGTCTAATACAGAACTCTTTTAATTTACATTCGGATACGATTCCATCCATTTGGATCAAAACCTCAGTGATTCGTTGCATTAGTTGTTCATAAAGAACTGCTCTAATAAATCACCTATATAATAAGCCACTAAAGCTGCCAATAGTCCTAATAATAGTGTTTCGGCTACGCTTTTAAAAGGCGGAGTTTGGTTGACTAGACTTTTCAACCACCCAACCAACATGAATGCTATTGCAGTCAAAATACTAGTCGAAATGAATACGTTAAGCTGTACCTCACTGAAGAAATCCCAGAGATAAACCGTCAAGGGAATAAATCCAACTATAATAAAGGAAACTAAAGTCGCTAGTCCGATACGAAATGGACTCTTCGTATCCTTCATCATATTGAGTTCGTCTTTCATCATTTCAGCTACCCAAAGATCTTTGTCTGAGCAAATTTGCTCCACGATTTTTTCAAGTAACTCACCTTTAAATCCTTTTTCGCTATAGATTTCTTTTATTTCGTGCCGCTCGACATCGGGCAGATTCTCCACTTCCCAATATTCGAGATCCTGGTGCTTTTTATAATTCTCTTTTTCACTTTTCGCAGCGAGGTATGCACCTACAGACATAGAAAATCCATCTGCAAAGAGATTGGCAAATCCCAAAATTAAGATTATCCCAGAATCTAAATTAGCTCCGAAACCTCCTGCCACTACCGCAAAAGTGGTGACAGCACCATCGATTCCACCATATACAAACTCACCAAGATATTCTTGTAGCTTCCCGAAATAGCTATTTTCTTGATGAATATGTGCTTCTTTCATTTATCTAAGATTTTTTAGCATGAACTGCTTTACATTTTCACCCATTACAGCACGTATTTCTTGTTTGGTAAACCCATCTTGAATCAAGCCATCTACGATTAGCGGTAATCCTGTAATATCGAAGGGAACCGCAACTGAGCCGTCATAATCCGAGCCTAGGCTTACGTGTTGGATTCCGACTAGGTTTCTGATATGACGAATGGAAGCGATGATGTTGGGTAATTCTGGCTCTCCAACTGCCATATCAAAAAAAGCAATACCAATGATTCCTTCATTTGCAGCAATTTTTTTAATCTGATCATCACTTAGGTTCCGTTGAGAATCTAAGACTGCTCGGACTCCGGTATGAGAAACCATAACTGGCTCGGTAGATATATTTAGAACATCTTCTACTATTGCTGGAGAGCAGTGAGCTAAGTCGATAAAGATTCCGAGTTTATTCATTTTTCGAATTACTTTTTTCCCGAAATCAGTCAAGCCTCCCAGATTTTCCCCGTGAGCGGAGCCACCAAGTTCGTTATCAAAAAAATGAGTAGGTCCGATCATCCGAACGCCAGCGGCATAGACTAGATCAAGATTCTCAATATCACCTTCCAAGGCATGAGCTCCTTCGATTCCCAGCATAGCACCGATCACACTTTTATCAGATTTCCTGGCTATGATGAGTTTCTCTAAGTCCGACTTTGATTTGATGAAAATTACTTTCCCATTCTCCTCTTCAACAAAATCAGCCAAATCTTTAGATTGTGATAGTGTTCTATTAATGAGGCTATACCAATTAGAAGGGCTTTCGCCCTTTGCGATTGTAAGTGCTGTAATATTATCAAAAGCATCTTCACTATTGCTTTTCATATTTTGTCCCGCGGGAGATTTAGAAACGATTGTGAACATCTCTAAACCAACATTTGCTTCGCGCATCCGCGGGAAATCCACGTGACCAACTGTGCCTTTCTTAGTCAAATCTCTCCCCCAAAGTAAGGCATCGCAATGGAGATCGGCAATAAAATCCAAGTTGTAATACATTTCTTGAGCTTCAGTAGAAACAGCATAGGGAGCAGGGAATTTTACAGGATTTCTTTGCCCTTCGATATAGGAGGGAATCAGCCAAGTAGAAACAAAATAAAGGAGGATGACAACTCCCAAAGCAAATAATATTTTCTTCATAGCCACTAGTGTCATGTCAATCCAATATTGTCGGATAAAGTCTTTTTAATTTGATTCTTGCAGCTTTATTGATGAACTGCCAATTTATAACAGCTTCTTTATTGTTACGGTGAGTTTGCCAGGCCTTAACTTTTTTTGCATCACTTCAATGCGATGTTTCCTCCTGTTTAAGCATTGTCCCATCAATACGTTCAGCGCTATTTCCGCCATATTCAGCCAACTACCATGCTTTTCGGGGTGTAAACGAAGTCGAATCTGTCTCTTATTCTCTTTGCCTCCTTGGGTTCAAAAACTTCATATAGCGCTCCGGGGTTTATGGGTGCTTAAATTACCCATGACCAACTTTATCTTGATAGCGTCTTTATACCACTCATCCGCAATCTGTTTAATGAATTTTGCCCAATCTTTTTTTGTTTTTCACTCGGTTATTTCGATGTGTCTTTTACCTTTTAAAGGCTCCGAGGCCAGAAAAATAGTAGCTACCCCACACCGTTCATATTCGAAATCTTCACGTACTTCCTGCCCCGGCCTCATTGCTGTAGCGATTCGGGTTCCTTTGATTAGCTGTTTGGGAGATTCATCCATGCAAACTACCGGAAACGCTTCAGTATATTCTCTTTTGTACACATCCAATACGTATTCCATATTCGCTACGAACTCGCTGTTTTGCAGGGGCGGAATGATCCAGCCCTGCACTTTCCAGGGCTTCAGCTCGTTTTTATAAAGCTTTTCTTACAGTTTCGTAAGATATGTCATCCACATACTGTAGTGCTACCAGCTTATCTGCCAATAAGCGCAATGACCATTTAGAAAAGCCTTCCGGTGCCTTACTACAGCTTAATACCACTAAATGAGTTTCCACGTCCCCATCTATCTTTTTAACTTTCATTTTGCTCAGGGCCTTGCGCTCAGGACAGGATTCAAACCCGTCTGCTACAAAACGTTGTTTTACTCGGTCTATCATACGCATGCTGACTTTTAGCACCTTGCAGACTTCTTCATTTATGCGCTTGTTTCCGTATGCCCCTTCATCGCAATTTAATAAAATATACGCATTGCGGTATTGTTTGGAAGTATACGAACCCTTGCTGATTATGGCAGTAAGTTCTGCCCGCTCTTCCTTACTCAAGCTCACTTTATACTTTATCATAACTGTTTTTATGATAAATTTAGTTAAATCATACGAACATAACAAGTTGACGCGACACTAGTTACGCCTTTGAAGATAAGAAAAAATGTAACACAAGGTAAACGGTATTTAGCTTTCTTCTAATAGTTCTTCACCAGTTTTTGTAGGAATTAGGTTTTTGAGTTCTTCTGTTGTAAACAGTTTTGATCTAATCATAAATCGGATACCCATGGGTATTTCAATAGAAAAGCTGCTTCCCCGGCCAGGTGTGACATCTAATGTGAGTTGGGTGTGTTTCCAATATTCAAACTGATCAGCACTCATAAAAAAGTCACTTCCATAAACCTCACCAAGCCAAATATCCTGAGCACCAACTTTGAAATCACCTTTTTCAAAACACATTGGAGAGGATCC
>JBDNIP010000637.1:0-2075 GCA_041688245.1 Algoriphagus sp. | reverse complement strand
CTCTGATAATGCTTGGGGGTAACCATATTCCAGTTGATACCTGAACATCTCCATAAATCCGGGATCCACATAAATCACCCGTTGGTTGAAGCTTTCTCGACGATGAATCAAAATCGGAAAGCCAGATTTTACCCGTGTTTGCGATTTGATTTGGCTAAAGTCATTCGTTAGAAATTCTGCAATCGGTTCGGCAACAGTCCCATACGTAACTTTTCCTTCATTCTCATCCACAGTATAGGTTAGCTGATAGATCTCATTTTTGTTGGGTTGGAGCATTCCTTTAAACCAGATTTGCTCAATAAAAAGATAAGCTACCAAGCAGCATCCAACTGCACAGGCCAGTCCAAAAACAGCTATAAATGTGGTTCCTTTTTGCTTAATGAGGTTCCTCCACCCTATTTTTAAGTAATTTTTTAGCATTGAGGTATTCATAGCGCTATAGTTTGTAGGTCTGGTTCTTCTGATATTTCCCCATCTGAAAAAACTGAGGACGTGAATGAAAAATCGGAATCGCGCATAGCGCAATCCTTTTTCCTCCAGATTCAAATAAAAAATCTCGTAGGCATCTCCTTGGATTTGCTCGAGCTTTTCGGCACTGCAATAAAATTCCAAAAATCGATCTGCAAGTTTTGGCGGCTGACGGTTGCGCTTAATATCCATGCGAAAAGTCCATTGCTAAGGGCGGAAGCTGTTCAAATAGCTTATTCCTTAGGGTTTTTACTTGCTCGATTGCTGTCCTTCCGGTAGCAGAGAGTGTGAAAAGTCGTTTTCTCCTGCCTCCTCTCTCCTCGGTAGCTCCTCCCATTTTGGATTGAAGAAAACCCTTTTCCTCCAGGCGGTTTAACACGGTATGAATTGCGGAGATATTAACACTTCGCCCAGTTTGATTTTTGATTTCTTCCAAAATCGAAACCCCGTATGCCCCTTGATTTAGGATTCCTACGGTCAGCAGTATCAATTCTTCCAATTCCCCTAAATGATAGCCTTTCATCCTTTTCCAATTATTTTATTTACAAATATGAATGTAATGTATTTACTACTTATTTGTAAAACAAATAAATATGACCAGCAGACTTTATTTTAGGGTGAAATATGGCAATAGTAATCTTGTCAAATTCCTCATCTAGTCGAAATCAAAAAATGATTTTGGGCTGACTCAATTCAGCTAGCTAAGAGAGACTCTTTGGATTAGAAAAAAATCTAAAAGCCGGCGAAATTCCTATTTATCAACTCACTACAGTAAGTTATTTCTTCCGCAAAAAACACTTTCATTTTTTTACCTGATATAAGTCAGCTTTTGAACTGCTACTAGTCAGCTTTTTCGCCCAGAAGTGTAAATAGCTTTATACTACTTAATCAAATTGAAATCAAAACCCTCCCTTATGTTTATTAAAGCCAGTCAACACAGTTTTCACATCCCGGTTATGGGCCTCGGCTATACTATTGATACTCCTGTTAAAGTTGCCAAATTCGGCATTTCCAGTGTGGTTTCCATTATGGATGACCACCTTTTGGAAGATATGCGGAGACTGTATTGCCGCAAAAATCAATTGGAATATCTTGAAATACAATCCGATGCTATAGATTCCCGAAGCATGAGAATTACTGCATATTTGGATCTAATCGATCAGTTGGTAGCAAACCAAGTGGAATATCTAAAAGAAAGTGATTGGAATACTGATAGCATATTTGCTAATTACCTTAGTTTGATCCCTCCCAAACACCCAATACATGATCTGTTGTCACTTTATTTTAATTCAAATGCATCGGATAAAACTGACTTAGTCGCTTCGATTAAATCAGAAATTGTCCCAGGAAGTATCGACGTCAACATCTTGACCAAAGTGGATAAGATGAACTTCGACAAGGAGGGCAATCCACTGCCAAGAGAACAATCGAATGCATTATCAGCTCTGAAAGGCTTTGCAAAGAGCAAGGTAAACGGCTCCGTAGTTTTTTCTGCGGGGATGAATCCAGCACTTTACGGATACGCGGAAAATTTCGGGTGCTTCTTTCCTGATCATTCAGGGAAAATTCAAAAAGGAATTATCCTAAAAGTGAGTGACTATCGCTCT
>JBDNIP010000636.1:0-5254 GCA_041688245.1 Algoriphagus sp. | reverse complement strand
TATGGGCTGTCAGCTAGTACTTGGTTGGAATTCAGCAACTCCGAAATGGTGTAAGTACCTCCTACAACACCTAATATCAAAGCCCCCGCCAAGAGGGACATTCCACCTAGTCCAGTGACTGCCAAAGCTGTGATTGCCGATTTCCTAGAAGGCTCGCTAGTATTGTTAAACCCAATTAGGAAAAACGAACTGATGCTGGTAAGCTCCCAGAAAACAAAAAGGGAGATCATATTATCTGAAAGAACCAGGCCGAGCATAGCTGCCATGAATATACTCAGGTATCCATAAAATCTATCCAGGTACTGATGACCTTTGAGATAGATGGAGGTGTAGACAAAAACAAGAAAGCCGATACCTGTGATCATTAATGAAAACAGCAGCGACAAGCCGTCGAGGGTGAATCCGAGATTCGCTCCAAATGAAGGAACCCAGTCATAACTTTCCCTAATTATTCCACCACCGGAAACTTCTTTGATAAACCCGACAAAATAAACAAACAGCGATAGCGGAATGATTGCTGAAAGGATAGCAGGTTTTCCACGAAAAAATTTTCCGGCTACAACTAAAAACACTGAAAAAATAAAACCTGATAGGATAGCTATAAGCATATGGTTCCTGCAAATTCTGTTTTAAATAACTATAATAATTGGTATTCAAGATCTGAAGGCAAAATTGTTGTGTCAGGGACAAGACTTATGTTAAAAAGAAAACCTGATACAGCCACTCAAAATTGATGCACATTGATTTTTTTCTTCTTTCAAACTTCTGTTTTGACAGTCAAAAATATTTCTTGCGATCGTAAAATTTGGATAAAAATTGGAGTGCAGATTTTAAGCCTGTCCTACTTTTTGCTCTTTCCACCTAAAAGTTTAACCAGTTAAATTACTATTCTAAATTAAAATTCATTTGGTGTTTTCATATTTAAGGCAGGATGTGGCACATATCCGTTTTATTCATCCACTCACTTTTGTATTTGACTGATTAACGTTTTTATAGAGTTATCGGTTGTCAGTTGTCAGTTGTCGGTTGTCGGTTGTCGGTTGTGGGTTTTGATATCTTCACGAAACGGAATAACATACATTTGACTATGTTTTCTCACTGATCGACATTCAGCTATTTTTTACCTTCATCCACTCTTTGCTTTGTCGATCCACAAAAGTGATCTAAACAAACTTCTCTGTAGGTGACCCAATGAAATAAATCGTCCGATTCTTCTTCTAATCGTAGCTGGTAACTACGCTTTACTATCCAAGGGAATTTGTAATTCTTATAAAATGACTCTTTTGGTTTTGGCGGTACATTGTTTTCTTTATCGGCGCCTATTTGGCCAAAACAAAACCATCCGGGGATATTCATCGGGATCCGGGCTACCCATCTAGCATCCCTTCTAAAGGAAATTGATACGGACAGCTTTGTTCGTTATCTGGCCACCTCTTGAAATTTTGAATTCGATTATTCTGTCATAATACTCTCAATCGGGTTTGCACTTGCAGCGCTGATCGTCTTGTAAATAACCGTACTAAGGCTTACCAGAAATGTCAGTAGCACTGAGAAAATGAGCAAAACCCTCGTATTATCAATTTTGCTAGAAAAGTCAGCTAGCCAAGCATCCATGGCGAAAAATGCCAAAGGAGAAGCAATGACGATCGAAACTCCAACTAAAATTACAAATTTCTTCGAAAGCAATTTCGTTAGCTCTGATACAGAAGCTCCCAATACTTTGCGTACTCCAATCTCCTTTTTCCGCTGATCCAAACTATAAGAAACTAAGCCCCAAATTCCCAACAGACTTATTAAAATAGCCAGTCCTGTGAAAGTATAAGAAACCTTTTTCAAGCGAGCTTCTTCCACATAAACCTTCGCCATTTCATCATCCAAAAATGAATATTCAAAGGGCAGTTCAGGATTTAAAATTTGCCATGTACTTTCAATTGCTGCAATAAGCTCACTTGGGTTCTCGGCATTGAAGCTGACGACTGCATTCGATAGCTCGGTATCATAAAATGTAGCAACGGGCAGTACTTCACTTTTCAGAGAAAGGTAATTATAGTCTTCTATTACCCCTATAATTTGCCAAGTAGGCTGTAGCTCCCCACTTGAGCTCCATTGCTCAAAAACGGAACCAACGGCTTCTTCTTGAGCAATCCCGAATGTTTTTAAAAATGTCTGATTTACTACCATTTGGTTACTGTCATTCTCAGCGATTGACCTTCCCTCGAGAACTGTGATCCCCATAGTTTCGAAGAAATTTTCCCGAGCTAAATTCAACTGAACCACCTTTCCTTCACTGACTAAGGAACCTTTTTGGAAAATTTTGTTGTCATACCAGATATTCTGTGAAGGATAAAATTGGCAGGCCGTTACAGAATTAACCTGAGAAAGCTTTTCAAATTCTGATTTGATCGTAGTATAATTTTTTGAAGCGGAGGCCGTTTTGAGCGGAATAACCAGCTTTTGATTTTTTGAGAAACCGATATCCTTTTGGTTTAAGTGATTTAATTGTTCGGAGATTACAGAAACTGCATAAATTAAAATAAACACCATCCCAAACTGAAATACAACGAGTGTATTTCGGAGCGAAAAAACAGATCTTGAAGTAGCACTTTTTACTTTAAATAGTCGGTTCACATTGATCATTGCCAGATAGAAGGCCGGGTAAGCACCGGAAATAATCCCGGTAACCAATCCAAGGGAAAATATTGAAATCAACATTTGGAATGTCATTATATTTTCTGATTGAAATGTACTGCCAAAAAGCTGATTCAAATAAGGAAGGGCAAAGATCAAGATCGGAATCGCAAATAAAACCGCAAGCAATGAGAAGAAAACGGACTCGGTAATAAACTGATAAATAAGCGATTGGCTAGAAGCACCATTCACCTTTCTTACACCAATCTCTTTAGCTCTGCGAATAGCTTGGGCTGTAGTCAAATTGATGTAATTGATACAAGCCATCAACTGGATAAAGATGCCAATTGCAATCAGGAGGTACAAATAATTGATATCTGATACATCAGTCAAAGCAAAGCTATACTCACTGGATTTTAAGTTTATGTCTCTGAGTGGAAAAAGACCCATGGTCTTATCCATATTGCCTGCTGCCAGTTGCTCTGCTCCATGCCGCTGCAGAAAATCAGGAAGTGCTTTGACTAATTCCTCTGAATCACTTCCTGGACTCAGTTCGATGTAGGTATGAATAAAATTGTTTCCCGCCCACTCATTTTCGGTTAACACATAAGTACCCATGCCCGTACTTGACATACTTAACATAAAATTCGGTCTGAGGTGGGTCTTACCTACTTCATCATCAAATACTGCTGTCACTTTGGTAGTGATATCATCACCTTGATTGGTAAGCTGTACTTGTCTTCCGAGAGCAGAACTACCCGCTCCGAATAACTTTGTAGCGAGTGATGAGGATAGCACCAAACTTCTTGGCTCTTTTAAAGCAGTATTCAGATTTCCTTCGAGAAGCGAAAATTCAAAAACTTGAAAAAAAGTCGAATCGACAAGGTAGCTGTTAGACTCAAAAAATGATTTTGTAGAGCCTTCCGGCTTCATTAAAAACTCCTCTCCCATGTTCACCACTCTGGTTTGGTTGACAACTTCTTCAAAATCTTCAACCAATGCCGGGCCGATTGACGGACTTGCTGAGATCAGTTTTGAATCCGAAAATTCCCCTCGATTATTTATGAATGAAGTGACTTTATAAATATTTTCGAAATTGTCAAACTGTTTCTCGAAGCCGAATTGTGATAAGACAAAAATCAGGATTGCCAAACTACAGACAGTTCCGGCAGTCAATCCAATTAAGTTGATTATCCCAAAAGACTTGAGATGAGTAAAATTTCTCCAGGCGATTTTGATGTAGTTTTTAAGCATGACGAGCAGATGGGCTATTAAATTCATTTTAAAATAATCCCAAATTATGCCATTCAAAAACTCCTCTTAACGATTCAAAATAGAGTTTTCATCTTTTTTGAAGAAATTGATACGGACAGTTTTGTGCGCTGACGGGCAAAAAGTAAATCAGAGCGGCAAGAATTACTTTTAATCAGGTGCTGTGAAAAGCTAACCCGCTTTATGTATATGATATAGGATAATCTCTTCCATCTTGTCATTGATCGCAAAACGAAAATATCCTTTGCCAAAAAATCTATTGAAAAAAAACCTTTAATTATGGTTTTCCTCAGCTTTCTTTTTTGGCTTTTTCCTACTTTCTATAAGACCCTCTGCAAAGGAAGTTTGACTTCAAGACTTCCATATTCTCGTTTAGCCTACCAGTACTGGACTCAAGACTCTGAAGCGTTTGATCTACTTATCGTTTGAAAGCAGAATATTTCGGCACTGGTATTTTTCAACTATCCCAGTGTTTCCCCAAAGTTTGAATTCATAATCCTGTCAGTGAATAAGTTAGTCACTACTCCATCACCTTTCTAGAAGAAAGTAATCATATTTTTTCCGGATTTATTACTTACTACTGCATTTGACCCGGCATTTTTAAACTCCCAAATTGCCGCACTTATATTATTCACTGGGCCAGGATCACCCAATAAAGACCTACTGTTCGGATTCCGATAGCTATCGGAATGTGATCCCGAACCTGAATCAGGGGATTTTTAATCCCCAAAAACATTATTTATGAATTGAAATTCAACCGTTTTGGCGAAATATCAAACCTCAATTGATATTATTCCGGCCAAAACAAATCTTACGGAAATTCTATTTTTCTAACTATATATAGTCTCTACGGGACTTATCTAGTTAAGTCTTCAGACTTGGACTTCATTACATTTCAGATCTTCACAATTAGGACTAAGAAACTCACCCTAAAACTAATAATTCTCAGCGAAAGCTCCGGTTGCAAATTTCAGCTTTCCGGCTTATTCAATCTTTCCAAAAAATCTGATATCTCATATCCCAAATGAAGTACTTACTCGCCTTTGATACTTTTCACCGGATCAGCCCAAGCTGCCTTGAGTGATTGAGACATCACCGTGAGCCCTGCAATTAAGCCCGCCATTAGTCCAGCAATCAGAAAGACATGCCAACTGATTCTGATGTGGAAGGCGAAATCTTCCAACCAAGAATTCATCCCAAACCAAGAAATCGGAATGGCAATTAAGAATCCAATACCTACAAGTTTCAAAAAGTCCTTTCCTAGTAGCATCAAAATATTTCCAGTCTCCGCTCCCATCACTTTGCGAATCCCAATTTCGCGAGTCCGCTGCGCTGTGGCAAAAGTGACTAATCC
>JBDNIP010000635.1:0-2948 GCA_041688245.1 Algoriphagus sp. | reverse complement strand
TTCCCAATTTTCTCCTTTCTGAAAGGAGCTTTATTTATGGATGCTGGAAACATCTGGCTTTGGAATGAAAATGAGGCTCTACCTGGCGGAAAATTCAGTAAGGACTGGTTTAATGAACTTGCAGTGGGCACTGGCGTTGGATTACGGGTGGATGTACAGTTTTTCGTGGTTCGATTTGATTTGGCTACGCCATTGAGATATCCTTATCTCCCAGAAAATAAGCGCTGGGACAACGCATGGGATATAGGCAGCAGAACTTGGCGAAGGGAAAACCTAAATTTCAACTTTGCCATTGGCTATCCATTCTAGCAGACTGGACGAGAAATAAAACCTAAATCCTGGAAAGTCATCTTGAACGATTATCTAGAAGATAGGTGCCTATAAAAAGCTTTTTGATCGCTAAGCCAAATGATTTTTTTTGTAAGTATCTCGTTGCCCCTTTGTCTACGCAGTGGGTGGATATAAGGCATAGGAATATCAAACATGGTCTCAGTTTAGAATTGCTTCCGTCTTAGTCAAAAGGCCTATCAATTAATAGGTATTTGTTAATTAGCATCACAGCAGATAATCATAATTTTATTTATCATGAAAAGAAAAGTCCAAGTCGAAAGACTTGAACTAATACCCATCCAGACTATTTGAGTCAAGTCTATAGTGCATTTATGTTTATAAACTTGACTAGTTGAGTTTTCGGACTGCTACGACACACAATCGGAATAAGAAGTCAAAAAAAATCCCCGATCCAAAGATTCGGGGATTTCCCTACTTTAATCACCCAATAATCATCTTTGTGCGGTGTTGAACTGGTTGAAGTCAAAATCTTCGAAGATGGCTCCAACTTTACTTTTCAACGTATTTATATCTTTCATATCATCAGAAATCAGTGCTCCAGATGCGAAACCTTGCCAAATTTGACCACCTGTTTTTGCATCCAAGAAATTGATCAAAATTGTTCCTTTTTCCACTGGCACCATTTTCACAGCTTCTGACCTTGGACCGAAACCTAAATAGTCTTGCCTATTATTTAAAACAAATGTTCTGAGCTCGGTGGCTTCTTCTAATATTAAAAAATTGACCAAAATCTCTGGATTAGTTGCACTCGTTGCAAATCCTCTAGCCTTCATTTGAATCTCTATTGCGTCTTTTGCAATTTTCCGAGCGGAAGTGTTGTTAAAAACCAAACTCCCATCTGGTCCTAATAATGCATACATATTTGGGATATTTTCTACTTCTGATACCCACGCATAGGTATCATATTCGGATAGGTCTGCTTCACTATCTTCCCTCGTGACTACTTTCATACCTTTATTAGAGCATGATGCGATTATCGCGGTAAGGAAAATAAATGTTAATAGGTACGTTAATTTTTTCATGATTTATTGGTTTGATTTAACATTAAACAAGATTCAAATCAAATTAGAGAACTATCGAACTTATACTAATTTATAGATTAACTTTAAGCCAAATTCGACTCTTCTTATAACTGAATACGCTTTAACAGTTCCGAATACTATGCCGTAACAAAAAATTGATCTAGGAAAGAATCAAAGGTGGTTTCTAGATTTTAATCAATTTAATCTGCGTAAAAATTCAATGAATTGTGGAATTTATTCCCCTGATTTACTACGTTACCTAGCTGAATTTATACTTACTTTTTTCCAAAACGAAGGACCTTTCGAACTGTGATTCATTTCAATCTGAAAAGCTTTGGCCTATTTTAGGATTCTAGTCAATTCCAATCCACTAATTTCCTCATCCGCATATCCCGTTATTTTTTTACATTAATTTTCAAAAATTCTATTCACTATGAAATTTCTATATATATCAGGTTTATGCTGTAGATCTGAAGTAATTGTCCTTTGGTATAAGTCCTTCATTAGCTGCCCATGAAATTCCCCTCCCGTTCCAATGTTGCTATTGAAGCTGGCTAAACTTTTTGCCCATTTCCGCTCAGCATAATAGCTGGAATGACCAGTGATCTCCAATATTACTTCAGACCGGCAAAAGAATATATTATTGCAACAAGACTTCTGGCTGGAGTCAGAATACCAATCGGTAATTCACTTTCGTTACCCTATACCAAACGGTTCTTCTCCAGAGATCCTAACAGTGTTCGGGCTCTTCGAATTAGATCGATCGGACCTGGCTCTTATCGACCAGACCAGCAGAAGCTCATTTTTTGATCAATCAGGGGATATCAGATTGGAAGCAAATGTAGAATATCGTTTTCCTATTTTTCTTTTATGAAAGTAGCTCTCTTCATAGATGCCGGAAATATTTGGCTTTGGAATGAGAATGCTGCACTTCCAGGCAGAAAGTTTAGCAAGAATCTGCTGAACGAGCTGGCAGTCGGTACGGGAGTTGGACTGCGATTAACTGTCCAATTTTTTGTAATTCGTTTTGATTTGGCAACTCCATTGAGGTATACATATTTGATTGAGGGAGAGCGATGGAGCAATACTTGGGATATCGGCAGCAAAACTTGGCGAAGGAAAAATCTCAATTTCAACTTTGCCATTGGCTATTCATTCTAACAGACTGGACGAAAAATTAGACCTAAATCATCGTAAGTCATTCTAACTAATCGATCAAATAAAAAGCCCAAGTTGGAAGATTTGAACTTACCAGAAATCAAAAAGAGTTAAGCCGATTAAGCAGTATCAATCTTAGCATTCCTCCATTTAAAATTATTTCCACGAGATTGTAGAAGTAGAGTTGGGTACCTTACGGAAACAACCTGAGCTTCAAGATTAAAAAAAACCCCCGAGCCAAAAGCTCGGGGGTTTACACTTCTTTCATCACCCAATAATTAATCTTATGTAAATCCGCGATTGCACCAGTGAGAAACAAAAAGCAACTTAAAAATTTGGTAAACACTCGCGTTGCCGGTACTTCTGTCACTCATCAGCCTGCCTCGCTGTGGCGGGCCTGCCTCGCTGTGGCGGGCC
>JBDNIP010000634.1:0-1522 GCA_041688245.1 Algoriphagus sp. | reverse complement strand
CTGTATAGTGAAGAATAGTCTCCACACTTGAAGCACATGCCGCACAGGTCATTCCTGTGACGGGAAAAGTCTGCTTAGTGAGTTGCTGAGTTTCAGTTTCCATAGTGTAAAGGTCGATAATCCAAACCTGGAAGACTTACGGAATTTTGGAAGAAACTTTCAAGATTATGAATCGCCCGCTAAGTTGATTCGAGTTAGATTACTCTTTTTGACTTGCAAAAGCTTCCAATTAAAACGAATCCAGGTTTCTCCGTTTTGGGTCGCTTTGTTTTTTAAATTCAGAGGGTGTCATTCCAGTCTCTTTTTTAAACTGGGATGAGAGGTAAGCGGAAGAACTGTAATCAAGTTGAAAAGCTATTTCTGCCAAACTCATTTCATCGTAATAAAGAAGCTCTTTGGCTTTTTCGATTTTCTGAGCTGTAATGTACTTTTCAATGGTGATGCCCTCAACGGAGGAAAAAAGTTTGCTCAGAGCGGTGTATTCATGGTGCAAACGTTGGGACAGGTAGCTGGAAAAATTTTCTTTCATGGGTTCTTTTGAATGATGAACCTGAGCGATTACCGCAGTTTTAATCTGGGCTATCAGGCTAGACTTCTCATTTTCCAAAAGTTCGAATCCTTGAGACATGAGCGATTCGCTTAGACTTTCTTTTTGCTCGTGGGATATTGAATTGGTCAGATTTACCTCACCAAGTTTTACTTCAGAATAGCCGATTCCCTGCTTCTGCAAAATCCCCTCAACCGCGCTGATACAACGCGGGCAGACCATGTTTTTGATGTGGATACTCTTCGTTTCCATTGTTTCTCTACAAAAGTATAATTCGTTTAGTTAACAGCATTGGATTGATTAATCGTTTCAAATTAGATCAAGTTCTAAATAATGAAGAGTAAATGAATGTGATCGCTCTTCGAAAATTACAGGTTCATATTCATCTGATTAGGATGGTTGATTTTTACTGATCACAGCGAATCAATGTTTTAAGCTTTAATCCGATACTATAAGAACATCATAGCCTTTTCACTGGCATTGATAAGAAGAGAGATTTTCCTCTTTTCCAAATTCCAAAATGCCCATTCTATTCCTTATTGAAAAAAGCGATTTGGCCTGTGGATTCTTACAGTCATTCAGTTCGGAGAAGAAATCAAGTATGAAAAGTGTATGAAAAAAGCCGATGAGAAATCTCACCGGCTCTATATTACTAAAATTTAAAAAGAAATATGTCTATCCGCAATTGCACTAGTAAAAATCAATAAGCAGCTTAACATATGGAAAACACTGGCATTACTGGTACTTCGGTCATCTGTCATCGGCCTGCCTCGCTGTCATCGGCCTGCCTCGCTGTGGCGGGTCTTCTTGCCAGTTGAACAAAGAAAATTAGGTTACTGGCATAATTGCGGATAATCACAAAAAAGAGTTAATAACCTGGATTTTGAACCAAGAAACCTATTTCATTTGATGCTCCAGCTATGGCTCTTTGAGGAATAGGGAATAACCTTTTGTTTACATCGTTATCGGTTTTCT
>JBDNIP010000633.1:0-1268 GCA_041688245.1 Algoriphagus sp. | reverse complement strand
TGCCGGATTTATTTTTATGCTGGGCGTTGCGATGGTGGCTGCCCCTGGAGTACCCGGAGGCGCGATTATGGCTGCCATTGGTGTGCTTCAGTCTATGATGGGGTTTAGCGAGGAAATGATCGGATTAATGATCGCGCTTTATATCACTATGGATAGTTTTGGTACTGCTTGTAATGTCACAGGTGACGGAGCGATTGCACTGGTTGTGGACAAGATCACGAAGGAGAAGTGATTTGTCCTGAAGTCTTCCTTCGGAATAAATGGATTGCAAATCCAAGAGCTAGTAAGGTGGACTCAGATTTGAGTAAGTACTGATTAGGCGTACTTGCCACTCGTGGGACACGAACGGCGGATGAAAGTACTGATTAGGCGTATTTTCTATTCCTGGGAAACAAATTGCGGCTGAACTATTAAAACCTTCGGAAAGAACTAGTGAGAAACCCTTCCATAATTTATGGATTGGTTGCGCGAAAAGAGATCAAAAAATCGAATGGTAAACATTGAAAATCCATACAAAATGAATTTTGAGTTTTTAGTAGATACCATTTCCCAAATCCACAGCCACTTTCAGCAGTAGGCGAGCAAGGCTATAAACATATCCCTGACTTTAAGGAATTGGCTGATTGGTTTCTATATAGTGAAGTTTGAGCAAAAGAGTGAAGATAGAGCCAAGTATGGCACAGAAGTTATTGAGAAACTTGCAGCCAGCATTCAAATCAAAGGTTTGGGATCTACCAACTTAAAAACCACGCGGATTTTTTATCAAACCTATAAATCAATGGCTGAAATTATTCAATCATTTTTGCCTCCATCTCAGGCAATTCAAATTCGTCAGTTTGCAACTGAGGAAAATAACACAGAAGGAAAAAGTACTTGAGCGAACCAAACCCGTCTTATTAACATAATAAGTCAAAAGCCCTTAACCAAACTCTAATTCCTCCGGATTCTTGGGTCAGCGAATCAAATATTTCAAGAAGAAAAAGCACCATCAATTCAAGATTCATTGACTAATGAATCTCACAGCTGAGAATGTCAAAGACATAGCGGGTTCAATTCGAAATGCGATTCTTGAATTTGTAAAAAATCACATTGAAATGAGAACCTAATCAGTCTCGTCCAGATAAATCCAGACAACTTTCGCCCCTTCTGAAACTATACCTTGCAGGAGAACGCAAGCAGATGTATTTTGGGGAGGTTTTTAGAAAGGGGAAATTGATTACTTCAAGCTGAAAACTGAAGTTTCAAGGAATCGCTTACCCAAATCGCAG
>JBDNIP010000632.1:0-4308 GCA_041688245.1 Algoriphagus sp. | reverse complement strand
CAGATGCTGAAGGGAATAGCCTAGAAATGGTCTATGAATTAGCAGAGGATACGAAAAAAGCTCCAGAACTGGAACTTCTGAATTGGTCACAAGATGAGCGCTACCTGGATTTTGGGTATTCCAGCAAAGAGAAATGGGAGCGGGGCTTTACGCGATTTGATCTGGAAAGTAAGCAAATGAAAAATCTTTTGGTAGATGGTAATTTGTATTCCAATGTTCAGCATTCAAAAGACGGATCCAAAGTAATATTAAGCGTTTCGGATGGAGATCTCCCGCCAAATGTGATAGCTACGGATATGAATTTCAGTACTATGAAGGCGCTCACGGATCTAAATCCTTGGATGACAGATAAGAAATTGACTCGATCCGAGTTGATCAGCTATCGCAACTCAGACGGAAAAGAATTAAAGGGGATCTTATACTATCCCGTGGATTATGAGCAAGGCAAAGCCTACCCGCTGGTATGCGAAGTTTATGAGCAATTCTTTGACAATGGCTACAACCGAAATATGAACCTGATTGCCAATCATGGTTATTTCGCGCTTCGCCCTTCTGTTGATTTAGAAATGGGCTATCCCGGAGAAGCTGGGGTAAAAGGTATTACTTCTGCGATTAATAAATTGGTAGACGAAGGAAAGGTTGATAATGATCAAGTAGGAGTCCATGGCACAAGCTATGGTGGCTATGCAGCTTCCTTGCTGATCACACAGACTGATCGATTTGCAGCAGCGATCAATATTTCAGGAAAAGTGAATATCATCAGTTTCTTGGGTGATAGTCCGAAAATAGGAACCCGTAACTATTCCGCAGCAGAAAATGGTCAGGATCGCATCGGAGGTTCACTATGGGACGAGCCTCTGAAATATTTTGCGACTTCTGCTGTTTTATATGCCGATCGAATCAAAACTCCTCACTTGATTTTGACAGGTGAAGGGGATTGGAATGTGCCTGGAACAAACTCCCGAGAGCTCTATTATGCGATGCGCCGATTAGGCAAGGAAGTGGTCTGGGTGAATTACCTCAATGGAGGCCACGGTGCCGGAGCAGCAAGTGATGAAGGTGATTTTCACGATCAATGGAATCGAATCTTTGACTTTTACGAAGAGCAGTTTAAAAAATCAAAGGAGACGAGTAAAGATAAAACTGAATACTCGGACAGTACAAACTAAAATTCAGGCCCTGTCAACACTACTTGACGGGCCTTTTACTTAGCTTAAGTCTGACTCCTATTTACAGCAGTTTGATACAAGAAATAGATTACTAAAAATGAAATATATATCCTTAAAATTGGTTGCAATGGCCTTTTTGGTAATCACTTCCCCTAAGGTATCTGCACAGAAAAACAACCTTTCACTCACAGGAAACGCAAGTTCAAGTAATTTCCAAGAAGGGTTTAATCCTGAAAAAGCAATTGATGGGAATACAGACCCCTCCAGTAGCTGGAAAAGTAAATCAGGAGATGAGTCCAACTGGCTGATAGTTCGGTTACCGGGAGCTACCGAGATTTTTCGGATTGAAATAGCTATAGCTGAAGACTCACCGGTATTAACTGAATTTAAAATTCAAATAATGCTTAATGGCAGTTGGAAAAACGTGGAAGAGATCAAAGAGAATGACCGGAAAAATATTTCATTAATTCTAGAAAATCCTTTGCTCTCGGACCGTATCCGTTTTTTCACTGAGACCAATCAGGTAGTAGGAATTGCAGAACTGGCAATCTATGGACAGGAGTATGTGGATAGCACAGCTTTGGATGTAAAGAAGATTCTAGTGAACCAAAGTGGCTACAATCTGAACCGACCGAAACGTTTTTCCGCACCTTCTTTAGATGCTTCTGCTCCTTTTGAAATAATGGATGTGATAACCGATCAGATAGTTTTTAATGGAAATCTTAAAAATCATGTGGGAGATTTTTCTGTGTTCAACCCGCTGTCAGATCATAACTATGTAATCGTAATCGCGGATGAGAATTCATTTCCCTTCCGCATCGGAGTGAATTGGATGGAGCGCGTGACCTACCGAAATATGGTGGACTTTATGATTGGTGCCAGGCATTACGTAGGGACTACCGATGACTTCAAGCCTTTTTCTCGGGCATGGAGAGACGGTGATTTTTTCAACTGGGCAGAACAGAGCATGGTATCACTTTATCTATCTAATCCTGCAGCATTTGATAGAATGGAACAAACGATCCACTATATCCCAAATGAATCCTTTCCGGAAATATATAAAGGAAAATGGGGGGCTTTGGAACCCTATGCTCCCAATAGCCCAGACATCGTCCAGCTGATCCACTGGGATGCAGATGTGAATTTCACTCAGAAGCTAGAGCATGAGATGCATAAGGCAGAACTGGCCTATTTTCTATATGCCTGGCCTTATCTGAAAGAGTGGCTGCCTCAACAGAACTTTGACTTGGTGTATGATTACCTAAAGGAAATTTGGGAGAAAGAAACAGTAGCAGAATACTCCACCTCCATTTACGATATGAGTGTGTCTCATAATTTACTGACCCTGAAGACAAAATTAGGAACTACCAAAGGAGAACTTCCTCCAGGCCATTCTGTAATCCCAAACTTGATAATGTATGAGCTAGCAAAAGGTAAAGGGGAGATCGATGCAGCTAAATACTTTGATGCGGCATATAAGCAGATGGACTGGATGATCAAAAATCTAGACTGGAATGATCCAATGACTACCAAAGGACAGCGGATGTCTGAACACATTACCATGCGTTCTTTTGCTTTTTTTGATTCCCAATATTCCGATAGAACACCTTTGGGATTAAAAGATAAAGTGACAGAATGGGCAAAAATTATGCTCTCCAGATCTGATAATTATTGGGATTTCCGGAAATACAGTGAAGACGAATGGACTCCTCCAAGTTGGAATGAGACTGGAAATGTACTTGGTTTTCCTGCTGCAGTTATGGCGGCTATGACAGTAGTAGATACTCAGGAAATCAAGGATTCTTTAGAAATTTTGGCCTGGTCTCACCTGGATAACTCCTTTGGCAGAAATCCCACAGGCAGGCATTTTTCATTTAGAGGACCTGCGGAGATCGAAGGGGTAGACTTGGGTTGGTTCAGTTACCACCAAGGAGGATATGGAGCATTGGATGAGGTGAAGTTTGTCTTTGATGGCTCACCAAAATCTTTCCACTACCCCAATCATCCAGCGGTGGGTAATCTTGGTTGGACGGAGGGTTGGGTACAGTTCAATACTGCTTTTAATACAAGCATGGCTTATTTGGCCAATTATTATAGTTTCATAAACCTAGAAAAGAAGGATGATGAATTGATTATTAAACTGAAAGCTCCTTTGAATTTTGATCCAACCAAAAAAGAACCTGTTCAAATTATCCTTAGCAATACTACGGGGCAAAGTTTATCTGTGACCTTAGAAGAGGAAAGCCCCTATTCCGAGATTTTTGCGGGCAAAGTAAAAATTGAAAATGGGAGGATCGAATCAGGTGGTAAAATTCTTGAAGTCAAACTCGGCGAAGAAATTATGACTCAGTACGGCTATGGGTTTATGAAAAAAACTGCTGTATTAAATATTGAGTAATATTTATAAGGTACTTAAAAGAGAAATTATTCTCTGATTTATTTCTGAGTTTGAATTCAGATTGCGAGTCTTAATAATTTGGAAATCAAAATAATTTTTTGCTTTTCAACTCTCAAAAACTCAGTATTTCAATTTTTTTGTAATCAAAATATATGGGCATCCTCAATGATGCTAGTAGCCGTCTTTTCTTCGCTTATTGGGACGGAAGACGTCTGCCTACCGGCCTACCGGCGTTTTCGGTCTCCATTCATCAGTCTTCCAACCGACAAAGAAAATATAGCCATTGGCATAATTACTGGCGATCGTTTTTTATAAATGTCTTTTAGCAGTAATATGCACTAGAAACCATAGGG
This sequence comes from Algoriphagus sp., assembly GCA_041688245.1. GTDB lineage: Bacteria > Bacteroidota > Bacteroidia > Cytophagales > Cyclobacteriaceae > Algoriphagus. The sequence goes on along the minus strand of JBDNIP010000632.1, from coordinate 388 downwards.
CATTCGAAAGAAACACTAACTTTTGAGGTGCTTCTGAATTTTCACCATTTAGAATCCTATTAAACCGTGTAATTGTCAAAACAGTGATTTTCCTAAATCGAGACTTGCTTTTTCTTTGGAAAATGGATCAGTATCAATTTTAACGAAAACAAATAAAATGAAAATTATACTAGTTGCCTTGAGTCTATTCCTAGCTGGAATCCTTTCCCCAAATGCGTATAGCCAAACCCATGACATCGTGATTTATGGAGGGACATCGGCAGGCGTAGCTGCAGCTATTCAGGCTTCACGTATGGATAAGTCTGTAATTCTTATTGAACCGTCGAATAGAATTGGCGGCTTGACTACTGGAGGACTGGGGCAGACTGATATTGGCAATAAGCAGGCT
>JBDNIP010000631.1:0-2428 GCA_041688245.1 Algoriphagus sp. | reverse complement strand
TAGCCACGATCCAACTGAGAAATCAACCCGTCGAAAAATTTTCGCCGGCCTTCACTCCCACCTTTGATCAGCTCCGTGTCATCTGGCGCAATCAACACCAAAGGAATCAATCCCACATGTTCAGCTGTTTTGTCGAGTGCTTTTCCGTTTTGATAGATCAGCTTTTTCTTCCCCAACTCGAACGTACAGCGGACTTCGACTGGCTTGTCGTTAAGTTCAAATTGACCCTTAATCGCAAAGAAATCTTGCTCATGCCGTACATTTAGACTGTCACTCGACTGCGTAGCACTTTTGGTAAGTGAGAGGTAGTGAATGGCATCGAGCACATTTGTTTTGCCACTTCCATTTAGACCAACAAAGCAATTTAATTGGCTATTAAAATCGAAATGAAGCTTTTTGTGATTTTTGAATTGGATAAGATCAAGCGACTTCAGATACATGCGACAGGGTAATTATTTTGGCGGTAGCCTGATTTTTGGGGATGGTTGCTTATATTTGAATTCTAAAAGTAGCACATTTTGATTTTAAGATATGGCAAAGAAAACTGCAGCAACCAAGTCTAAGGTTAACTATTCGAAAGAAACTTATTCTTACTGGTACGAAAGCATGCTCCTGATGAGGAGATTCGAGGAAAAAGCAGGACAGCTTTATGGGCAACAAAAAATCAGAGGATTCTGTCACCTATACATTGGACAGGAAGCTTGTGCTTCAGGTGCAATTTCCGCTTTGGAGAAAGATGATAAATGGATTACTGCCTACAGATGTCATGCCCACCCAATAGGATTGGGGACTGACCCAGGTGCCGTAATGGCAGAACTATTTGGGAAAGCAACCGGAACTACCAAAGGAAAAGGTGGTTCGATGCACATATTCGACAAAGAGCGTAATTTCATGGGAGGCCATGGAATTGTTGGTGCTCAAGTCCCAATGGGACTCGGTATCGGATTTGCAGAAAAATACAAGGGAACAAAAAATCTAGCGATTTGCTATATGGGAGACGGTGCTGTACGCCAAGGAGCTTTCCATGAATCGCTAAACCTGGCAATGCTATTCAAAACTCCAGTGATCTTTGTGATTGAAAATAACGGTTACGCGATGGGAACAGCAGTAAAACGCTCTTCCAATGTAGACGACCTTTCAACTCTGGGAGAATCTTACGACATGCCTTCTTTCACAATAGATGGAATGAATGTTGAAGCCGTACATGAGGCTGTCACTGAAGCTGCAAACCGAGCTCGTAAAGGAGATGGACCAACCTTATTGGAGATGAGAACCTATCGATACAAGGGACACTCCATGTCTGACCCCCAAAAATACCGAACCAAAGAAGAGGTAGAAGAATACAAGCGGCGTGATCCAGTCGAACAAGTCCTAGGAACCATCCGAGATAATAAAATTCTAACTGAGGAAGAAATTGAAGCAATCATCGCCAAAGTAAAAACTCAAGTGAATGATGCAGTCAAATTTGCCGAAGAATCTCCTTGGCCTGACGGAATGAATGCTTTTAAAGACGTCTATGTGCAAGAAGACTATCCATTTGTCATGGAGTAAATACTTATAGATCAATTGCTTAAGCTATGAATTTGAATCTCAATTCATAGCTTTTGCATTAAACTTTGGTTAAATTATAAAAAACGTATATTTGCGGCTGAAAATCGAGTAACATGGCAACGAAACAATCTAAAAAAGCGCAAGATCAGACTGATCTTCTAGAAAACTCTGAAGTAATCGCTTCAAGATTAGAAAAGGGAGAAACTTTTTTAAAGCAGAACAGTAAAATATTGGCAGGCGTGATGATTGCAGCGATAATTTTGATTGGTGGAATATTATTTTTCCAGATCAACACTGCAAACAAGAATGTAGCTGCTCAGAAAAAGATGTTCCAAGCTGTTTATTTCTTCGAACAGGATAGTGTCCAGCTCGCGCTTAACGGAGATGGAATCAATCCAGGTCTATTAGCGATTATCGGGGACTATCCACAAACTGAGGCTTCAAACTTGGCAAACTTCTATGTTGGGTCAATCTACCTTTCTGAGCGCAAGTACGAAGAAGCATTGACTTATTTAGAGCAATTCTCAGCAGACGACTACCTAGTGCAAGCAAAAGCTTTTTCACTTATCGGCGATGCGAATATGGAATTGGGAAATTTAGATGACGCAATCTCAAATTATAAAAAAGCTGCAGAAACAGATAAAAATAAATATTTTACACCAAAGTACTTAAGTAAGCTTGCTGTAGCCTACGAAGAATCTGGTAAAATTGAAGAAGCTATAGCCGCCTATAACACTATCGAAGAAGTTTATTTTGAATCATTCGAATTTGCTGCAGCACGAAAACACAGCGCACGCTTAGAAGGTCTTGCTGCTAAATAATGCTTAAATAGGAATGCATTCTAGAAGAGTAAGGCCTTGAGGTCTTACTCTTTTTT